>NZ_JBIKIL010000196.1:0-4041 GCF_044361645.1 Limnohabitans sp.
AAACCGGCAAGCCAATGTCTTGCGCCGCCGCCCAGGCCGCTTGCGGGCTGTCGACAATCTGGCCCTCGGGCACAGGCACGCCACACATGCGCAGCAGCTGCTTGGTCAGGTCTTTGTCTTTGGAGATGCCCTCGGCAATCGCACTGGTGCGGTCGGTCTCTGCAGTCCAGATGCGGCGCTGGTGCTGGCCGTAACCGAGTTGGACCAAATTGCCGTCGTTCAGCCGAATGTGCGGAATGCCTTGTGCCGTGGCCGCGTCCACGATGCTGGCGGTGCTGGGGCCAATGCACAGGCTGTCCACCATCTGGGTCAGTTTGGCGATTGCTGCGGGCACATCAAAGGCTTGGTCGGCCATGGCGGCCAACACCAGGTCGCGAGCGCTGTGCAAGGCTTGGCGGCTCACGGCTTCGTGGCGGGAGCGGATGATGACCTTGTAAAGCCCCCGTGGTCCGGCTTCGCGGGCTTTGCCAAAACCGGTCGGCATGCCCGCGCGGGTTTGCAACTCCAGCGCCACGTGCTCCAAGATGTGGCCGGGCCAAGTGCCCTCATCGAGGCGCTTCAAAAAGCCGCCGCGCTCGCCGACACTGCAGCGGTGCTCGACCAAGCCGGGCAAGCCATCCAACAGGCGCTTGGCAAAGCCAGGCAAGGTGTTGGAGGGGCAATCCTCCAAGTCTCCGATGTCGATCAAGGCTTCGATGACAGGGCGGTAGGTCCAGATGTTGGGCCCACGCAAAGAGGTCATGCGCAGAAAATGGATCTGATGGGCGGGGCCAGAAGGTGGATGTTGCGGGCTCATAAGGGCAGGGGGCAGCGATAGAATTGGCCATGTGTCTCGTGGTAGCCCTGCATCGGGGCTGGCGACTCGGTGTTCAACAAGGGCATGGCTCGGGCTGGCGATTGAGACCAGAACAGTTTGTTTTTCTCGGCCCGTCGAACAGACGGGCCGTATTTTTTTGGGTTCAGCCTGCATGTCTTCATCACTTTCCTCATCGTCTTGGCGTTCGGCTGTGCCCGACGAGTGGCATGCGCAGGTGCAATCGAGGCTGCAAGCTGGCGAAACCGCCTCGGCTTGGGCACTGCTGGACCTGGATGAGGCGCTGAAGTTCAACAAGACAGGCCTGATTTTGACCGAGCGGCGCGTGGTTTTCGCGTCCCTTGACGAAAAAAATGCACGCAGCATCCCTTTGGCGGCAGGGCAACGTTTGCGCCAGACCGACCATGCAGGGGTGGGGCAGCTGGAATTGACCGATGCTCAAGGCCGGTTGGCCGTTTGGCGCTTCACACTCGGTTTGCAAGAGGCGGTCTCGCGATGGGTGGCGCAGTTTGAGGCACAACAACACCAACAGGGGCTCAGCGCAGACGCCTGGCCTACAGACCCCGTTGGCCGCCCGCAGCAGTCGGTGCATGCCGCCGCATTTGCGGTGTGCCCGGTGTGCCAGTCCCATTTGGGCGAAGCCGATGACGAGTGTCCTGCGTGCAGCCGCGAAGACCTCAACCCGCCCTCGACTTGGACCTTGCTCAAACTTTGGCGCTTTGCAAGGCCTTACAAACGCGCCTTGTTGGTGGGCTTTTTACTGACTTTGGCCTCTACCGCCGCCACTTTGGTGCCGCCCTACCTGACCATGCCTTTGATGGACGAGGTGCTCATTCCCTACCAAAACGGGGCCGACATCGACACCGGTTTGGTGAGCTTGTACCTGTTGGGTCTGTTGGGCTCGGCCTTGCTGGCTTGGGGTTTGGGCTGGGCCAAAACCTATATTTTGGCGCTGGTGTCCGAACGCATCGGGGCCGACTTGCGCACCACCACCTACGAGCACTTGCTCAAACTGTCCTTGTCGTACTTTGGGGGGCGTCGCACGGGTGATTTGATCGCCCGCATCGGCAGCGAGACCGACCGCATCAATGTGTTTTTGTCCTTGCACCTGCTGGACTTTGCCACCGATGTGCTGATGATCATGATGACGGCGGTGATCTTGTTTTTCATCAACCCCACGCTGGCGCTGGTGACTTTGCTGCCCTTGCCCTTCATCGGCTGGTTGATCCACTTGGTGCGCGAAAAACTGCGCACAGGCTTTGAAAAAATTGACCGCGTTTGGGCCGAGGTCACCAATGTGTTGACCGACACCATCCCCGGCATCCGGGTGGTCAAGGCCTTCGCGCAAGAGGACCGCGAAGCCCAGCGTTTCAAAGACGCCAATGTGCACAACTTGCAAGTCAACGATCGGCTCAACCGCGTTTGGTCCTTGTTCTCGCCCACGGTGACCTTGATGACCGAAATCGGTTTGCTGGTGGTTTGGGGTTTTGGCATTTGGTTGGTGTCGGACGACCAAATCACAGTCGGTGTGCTGACCGCATTCTTGGCCTACATCGGACGCTTTTACAGCCGACTCGATGCCATGAGTCGAATCGTTTCGAACACCCAAAAAGCGGCCTCTGGGGCCAAGCGCATCTTTGACATTCTGGACCACGTCTCCAGCGTGCCCGAACCCGCCAAGCCCGTGCCCTTGCCTGAACGCGTGCAAGGCCGCATCACGGTGCGCGATGCGGGTTTTCGCTACGGCAACCGCGCCGTGATTCGCCAACTCAACCTCGACATACTGCCCGGACAAATGATCGGTTTGGTGGGCCACAGTGGTTCGGGTAAAAGCACCCTCGTCAACTTGATTTGCCGTTTTTATGACCTGAGCGAAGGCGCGATCGAGCTCGATGGCACCGACATACGCCAACTCTCGGTGGCCGACTACCGCCGCCAGATCGGTTTGGTCTTGCAAGAACCGTTCTTGTTTTTTGGCACCATTGCCGACAACATCGCCTATGGCAAACCCCATGCCACACGCGAAGAGATTGTGGCTGCGGCCCGCGCGGCCCACGCGCACGAGTTCATCTTGCGCATGCCCCAGGGCTACGACTCGCTGGTGGGCGAGCGCGGCCAAGGCTTGTCGGGCGGTGAACGCCAACGCATCTCGATTGCCCGCGCCTTGCTCATCAACCCGCGCATTTTGATACTCGACGAAGCCACCTCGGCCGTGGACACAGAAACCGAACAAGAGATTCAAAAAGCCTTGGACAACTTGGTGCGCGGACGCACCACCATTGCCATCGCGCACCGCTTGTCCACACTGCGCAAGGCCGACCGCTTGGTCGTCATGGACAAGGGCTTTGTGGTGGAAGAGGGCACGCACGACGACTTGATCGAGGCACAAGGTGCTTATTGGCGTTTGTACGAAGCCCAGCAACGCCAAGCCGAGGCCGAGGCGGTACTGGGTGGCCGCGACGAAGAACCCAAGGTGGGCGCATGAACCCGTTTGATTTGCAACGCGATGCTTTTGGCCGCTGGGTCTTGCTCGGAGCCGATGGCACACGCCACGCGCCGGTGACCGCACTGCGCGCTTACCCTGTCTCGGCCCCAGACCAAGGCGTGGCTTTGGTGGATGCCCAGGGCCACGAACTGCACTGGGTGCCTGACCTGCAGACGCTGGCACCCGCGCTGCAAGCACGGCTGCGCGAGGCCCTGGACGAGCGTGAATTCTTGCCGCAAATTTTGCGCTTGGAAACGGTCAGCAGCGTGCTCACGCCCAGCACCTGGACCGTGCAAACCGACCGGGGCCGAACCCAATTCATGCTCAAAGGCGAAGAGGACATTCGCCGCTTGACAGGCACGGTGCTGCTGATCAACGACGCCAATGGCGTGCAATACATGATCCGCGATTTGGCCACCATGGACAAACACTCACGCAAACTGCTCGACCGTTTTCTGTGAGCCATCTGTTGCCACTTTCAGTCAGTTCAGACCCCCAACTGCCCTCCCATCACCGTCATCGCGAGGCACGAAGCGATCCATGGACTGCCACGTCGCTACGCTCCTCGCAGTGACGGTGGTTTAGGTGTCATCGCGACCCAGTTCCCCGTCATCGCGAGGCACGAAGCGATCCATGGACTGCCACGTCGCTACGCTCCTCGCAGTGACGGTGGTTTAGGTGTCATCGCGACCCAGTTCCCCGTCATCGCGAGGCACGAAGCGATCCATGGACTGCCGCGTCG
>NZ_JBIKIL010000016.1:0-41579 GCF_044361645.1 Limnohabitans sp.
GCTGATGCAAACTGGCCAAGTGCTACAAAACTTGGCGACCCTACGGGGATTCGAACCCCGGTACTCACCGTGAAAGGGTGATGTCCTAGGCCTCTAGACGATAGGGTCATAACCTGGACGGATTCTTGCGAATCATCTCGACACTTTGGTGGAGGTAAGCGGGATCGAACCGCTGACCTCTTGCATGCCATGCAAGCGCTCTCCCAGCTGAGCTATACCCCCTTTGGAATACCGCTTGAACATTGCTGTTTGAGCAGAAGACCTCGTTGGTGTCGAGCCTCAAATTATAGACAGAAAATTCAGGCGTTTCTCAGTCTTTGCAGAATTTTTTCTCTTTTGCTCAAGGCCAGCACCGCATCCAGTGAGGGCGTCTGCGCCGTGCCCATGACCAAGACACGCACAGGCATGGCCAAGAGCGGCATCTTCAGGCCGGTTTCGGCCAAGGTCGCCTTGACCGCCGCCGCAATCGATGGCTTGTCCCAATCGCACACCGCCAACTTGTCGGCCAACAATGCCAGTGCGGGTTGAACGGCCTCGGTCACATGCAAAGCTTTTTCCTCGGGATGGGGCACCACGTCCACATAGAAGGCCGAAATCCACTTGGCCAACACCACCAGCGTGTCACAGCGGTCTTTGAACAAACCGCAGAGGGTGGCTAAGCGCTCGTCAGGCGTGACACCCAGTGGGGACAAAAAGGGCAAAACATGTTGGGCCAATGCCGCATCGTCCATGGCCTTGAGGTGCTGGGCATTGACCCATTTCAGCTTGGCTTCGTCAAACTGCGCGGCGCTGCGGCCCAGGTGGTCCAGATTGAACCAGTCGATGAACTGGGCACGGCTGAAAATTTCGTCGTCGCCGTGGCTCCAGCCCAAGCGGGCCAAATAGTTGACCATGGCGTCAGGCAGATAACCCTCGTCGCGGTAAGCCGTCACGGCTTTGGCGCCGTTGCGCTTGCTCATCTTCTCGCCCTGCTCGTTGAGCACGGTGGGCAGGTGGGCGTACACCGGTGGCTCTTGACCCAAGGCTTGGAAGATGTTGATTTGGCGCGGGGTGTTGTTCACATGGTCATCGCCGCGGATGACGTGCGTGATCTGCATGTCGATGTCGTCCACCACCACACAGAAGTTGTAGGTCGGCGTGCCATCGGGCCGGGCAATCACCAGGTCGTCCAACTCGTCGTTGCTGATCTCGATGCGGCCTTTGACCTTGTCGTCCCAAGCCACCACACCGCCGATGGGGTTTTTGAAGCGCAGCACGGGTTTGACACCTGCCGGGATGGCGGGCAAGCTTTTGCCCTCGGCAGGACGCCAGGTGCCGTCGTAACGGGGTTTTTCCTTGTTGGCCATTTGACGTTCGCGCAACGCGTCCAACTCGGCCACGCTCACGTAACAGGGGTAGACATGTCCGGCCGCGATCAAATCGGCCAGCACCGCTTTGTAGCGGTCCATGCGCTGCATTTGGTAAAAGGGGCCTTCGTCGTGGTTCAGTTCCAGCCAAGCCATGCCTTCGATGATCACATCCACCGACGCTTGTGTGGAGCGGTCCAAGTCGGTGTCTTCGATGCGCAAAATGAAGTCGCCGCCGGTGGCGCGGGCAAAGGCCCAGGGGTAGAGGGCCGAGCGGATGTTGCCCAGGTGGATGAAGCCGGTGGGCGATGGGGCAAAACGGGTTCGGGTGCGGGCACGCGTGGGGTTGCTGTCAGCAATGGGGAGCTTGTTCGTCATATCAAAGGGTGTCGAGGCCAAGGGACAGGTCTTTTTGCACGTCTTGGGGATGCTCCAAACCGACCGCCACACGGATCAGGCCTTGGCCAATGCCGGCGGCTTGGCGCTGGGCCTCGGTCAGGCGGCCATGCGAGGTGCTGGCCGGGTGGGCCACCAGGGTTTTGGTGTCCCCCAAATTGGTGGACAAGGACAGCATTTGCATCGCGTTGAGCACATGAAAGGCATGTGCCCGCGATTGCTCGGGGCTGTCGGCCTTCATGTCAAATGACACCACGGCCCCGCCCAAACCCGACATTTGGCGCATGGCCAAGTCGTGCTGCGGGTGACTGGCCAAGCCGGGGTAGTGCACGCGCGCCACGGCGGGGTGTTTCTCTAGCCACTCGGCCAGCGCCAGCGCACGTGCAGATTGGGCACGCATGCGCAAGTCCAGTGTTTCCAGCCCCTTCAAAACGACCCAAGCATTGAAGGGTGCCAAGCTCATGCCCCCGCTTTTGAGCACCGGCAAAAACTTCTCGGTGATCATTTGCTGCGAGGCGCACAGCGCCCCCGCCATCACGCGGCCTTGGCCATCAAGGTACTTGGTGCCCGAGTGCATGATGATGTCGGCCCCCATGGCCACAGGGCGTTGCAAAGCAGGCGTGGCAAAGCAGTTGTCCAGCGCCAACAAGGCACCCGCGTTGTGCGCCATGTCGGCCAGGGCTTGGATGTCGCACACCTCGGTCAAAGGGTTGGTGGGCGTTTCTGCAAACAAGAGCTGGGTGTTGGGACGGACCGCTGCTTGCCATTCCTTCAAATCGGTCTGCGAGACAAAACTCGATTCGACACCAAACTTGGCCAAATCAGAACCAATCAGCTTGATGGTCGAGCCGAACATGGAGCGCGAGCACACCACATGGTCGCCCGCCTTCAAAAGGCCCATGCACATCATCAAAATGGCCGACATGCCCGATGAGGTGCCCATCGCGGCTTCTGTGCCTTCCATGGCGGCCAAGCGCATTTCCATGCTGCTCACCGTGGGGTTGCCGTAACGGCCATAGGTGTAGCCCTCTTCGTCGCCCGCGAATCGACGCGCTGCGGCTTCGGCCGTGGGCTGCACGTAACCACTGGTCAGGTAAAGGGCCTCGGAGTTCTCGCCATACTGGCTGCGCTCGACCGCCGCACGCACGGCCAAGGTGTCAATGTGCAGGTCGTCAAATCGGTTGGATGCGGTCATGGTGGGAGCTCACACGCTGGCGTTGGGCAAGGCCAAACGCGAGTTGTCGTCATCGCCCTCTTCGGTTTGAGGGCGGGTTTGGTTCAAACGGTTGATGTCGTCGGCAGAGATATCGCCCGTCACGTACACGCCGTCAAAGCAAGAAGCGTCGAAATCCGACAGCGCACCGGCCGCATTGACACGCGCTTGGGCCACCGCGGTTTTCATGGCGTCCACGTCCTGGTATATCAAGGCGTCGCAGCCAATGATCTGTCGGATCTCTTCGATGCTGCGGCCATGGGCCACCAACTCTTGGCTGGTCGGCATGTCGATGCCATACACATTGGGGTAGCGCACAGGGGGCGCAGCGCTGGCCAGGTAAACCTTGCGCGCGCCCGCGTCTCGGGCCATCTGCACGATTTCTCGGCTGGTGGTGCCGCGCACGATGGAGTCATCGACCAGCAGCACGTTGCGGCCCTTGAATTCGCTCACGATGGTGTTGAGCTTTTGGCGCACCGACTTTTTGCGCACCGCCTGACCCGGCATGATGAAGGTGCGGCCCACGTAACGGTTTTTGACAAAACCCTCGCGGTAAGGAATGCCCAACAAATGCGCCAACTGCGTGGCACTGGGTCGGCTCGATTCTGGGATGGGAATGATCACATCGATGTCGCTGGGCGGCACCGTCGAGATGACACGCTTGGCCAAGGTTTCGCCCAAATTCAAACGGGCCTGGTAGACCGAGATGCCATCCATGGTGGAGTCGGGTCGAGCCAGGTACACATACTCAAAAATACAGGGGCTGAGCTGCGCTTTTTCAGAGCAAGCCTGCGTGTGCACCTGAGCGTTCAGATCCACAAAAATGGCTTCGCCCGGGGCCACATCGCGCTCAAACTGGTGCGCCGTGCCGTCCAGGGCCACCGATTCGCTGGCCAGCATGATGGAGCCGTCTTCACCACGACCCATGCACAAAGGGCGGATGCCGTGCGGGTCACGAAAAGCCACCAAGCCATGGCCCGCGATCAAGGCGATCACCGCATAAGAGCCTTTGACACGGCGGTTCACGCCGCGCACGGCCTCGAACACGTCCACGGGCTTGAGGGGCAAGCCGCGGGTGGTTTTTTCCAGTTCATGCGCCAACACGTTGAGCAAGACCTCGGAGTCGCTGTCGGTGTTGATGTGGCGGTGGTCGTTGGAAAAAAGCTCGGCCTTCAGCGCCTGCGCGTTGGTCAAGTTGCCGTTGTGCACCAACACCAAGCCAAAGGGTGCGTTGACGTAAAAGGGCTGGGCCTCTTCTTCGCTGAAAGCGTTGCCCGCCGTGGGGTAGCGCACCTGGCCCAAGCCGCAGTTGCCCGGCAAGCTGCGCATGTTGCGGGTGCGAAACACGTCGCGCACCATGCCCTTGGCCTTGTGCATGAAAAACTTGCGGTCCAGTTGCGTGACGATGCCCGCCGCGTCTTGGCCCCTGTGCTGCAGCAGCAACAAGGCGTCGTAAATCATCTGGTTGACCGGAGCGCTGCTGACAACGCCAACAATTCCACACATAGCTGTTTATCCGTTCAAAAATCGAAACACCCCAACGTCCTCAGGGCAAAAAATTCAACAGCGCTGGTGGCAGCATGGGCTTTAAGCCTTTGAGCATTGTGTCAAGCCACACCGGACCCACAGCGTTTTGCCACCAAGACCCAGATGCCATGCCCAGCAGCTGCAAAACCAACGTCAGCGCCAACAGCAATACCAATCCACGGGCCAAACCAAAAATCCCCCCCAAGGCCCGGTCTATCGGGCGCAAACCAACGGTTTCCACCAACTTTTTGACCAACCAAGACACCAGTCCTGCGGCAAAAAGAACGGCGATAAAAACCAATGCAAAACCCACCGCATATTGAACCTGGGTAGCCGCTTCATCCAAGTAGGGCAACAAACCCGCCACATCGACCGCAAACCATTGGGCCATGGCAAAGGCGACAACCCAACCCGCCAAAGACAGCACTTCATACACCAAACCACGCCAAAGACCCACCAACATGGAAGCCAGCAAGAGCCCCAACAAAATCAAGTCCGTCAGGGCCATTTGCACGTCAGAGCTTCAACACAGCGGGCGACAAATCGAGTCGCCGAATTTTGGCGGCGGCTTGGTCGGCCTCTTCGCGGCTGGCAAAAGGGCCCACGCGAATGCGGGTGGTGGGCTGGCTGGCCTTGCCGTCGATGACCTGGATGAAAGTGACCCAACCGGCTTGCTCCAACTTGCGCCGGACTTCACGCACCTTGGCAGGGTCTGTGAAAGCCCCAACCTGAACCACATGCCTTGTGGGGGCACTGGCACTGGCACTGGCACTGGCATTGGGTCTGGCGATGGGAGGGGGGGGCGTCCTCCCCTCCAACAGGGCGCGGGCTTTGCTGCCGTCGTCCCTTGGCTTGGATTCAGGCTTCGCAGGCTGCGGGGCTGCGGGCTTGACTGGCGACTTGGCTTCGTTTTTTTCAGCAAGTGCCTGAGGCTTGGCGGGCGCGGCGGGTGCGCTGAGTGCGGCTGGCGGCTGTGCTGGCACTCGCGAGGATGCACCCGGGTCGGAAGAAGGCAAGGCGACCTGCTCTTCGTTGTCGTCAAGGCCCGCTTGCGCAGGCAGCGCAGGCTTGCCAGGCGTCAGCGGCTGAACCGGGTCTTGGGCGGCACCACGCAAAGCGTCTGTCGGGTAGCGGTCAGGCATCAAAATGGGGGTGTCCACTGCAACCGGGCGCGGCTGGGTGTCAAACACCAGTGGAAAACCCACCACCGCCAAAGACACCAAGACCACGGCCCCCATCAAGCGGTGACGGGCTCGGCGTCGCAGCACTTCGATGCCTTCACCTGGGCTTGCGCCAAGGGCCTCTGACGAGGCATCTTGACCGGGGGAACGGAACTTGAAAAACGCCATGACAGGTGTTCAGGGGGTGAGGTGTTTGGCCAGCAAACGCGGGATGCCGTCTTTCAAAACACCGCCCACCGTGTAAAAAGAGCCAAAGACGACAATTCTATCAGCCGGGTCTGCCGCTTCGATGGCCGCCTGCAGGGCCGACAAGGGGTCTGCGTACACGCTGGACGCGGTGTCTGCACGGGTGTTTTGCGCCTGCCAGGCCTGCTGCAAATCCAAGGCTTTGGCCGCACGGGGCACGGGCAAATCGGTGAAATACCAACGGTCCACCATGGGGTTGACGCGCTGCAGCATGGCCAACAGGTCTTTGTCCGCCATGGCCCCCAGCACGGCATGGGTGGTGGGGTAAAAACCCATGGCATCCAGATTGACCGCCAGCGCCGCCACCGAATGGGGGTTGTGCGCCACATCCAGCACCAAAACCGGCTGGCCTGGCACGATCTGAAAACGCCCGGGCAACTCGACCATGGCCAAGCCATTGCGCACCGCTTGGGCGGTGACAGGAATGCGCTGGCGCAAAGCATCCAAGGCGGCCAACACGCCCGAGGCATTGATCAGCTGGTTGGCCCCGCGCAAAGCCGGGTAGGCCATGCCGCTGTAACGGCGCTCGCGCCCAGCCCAGGCCCATTGCTGCTTGTCGCCCGAAAAATTGAAATCCCGGCCAAACAACCAGACATCGGCTCCCAAGGCGGCCGCATGGTCCAACACGCTTTGCGGTGGCACCGGGTCGCTCACGATGACAGGCCGTCTGGCCCGCACGATGCCCGCCTTTTCAAAGCCAATGCGCTCGCGGTCTTTGCCCAAGATGGCGGCGTGGTCGATGTCGATGCTGGTGATCACCGCACAATCGGCGTCGATGATGTTCACCGCATCCAGGCGCCCACCCATGCCGACTTCCAAAATCGCCACGTCCAGATGGGCCTGAGCCATCATGTGCAAGATGGCCAGCGTGCTGAATTCAAAATACGTCAGGCTGACCTCGCCGCGCACCGCCTCCACGGCCGCAAAAGCAGCGGCAAACTCGTCGGTCGAGGCCGACTCGCCATGCAAGCGGCAGCGCTCTTCAAAACGCACCAAGTGGGGCGAGGTGTAGACCCCGGTGCGGTAGCCCGCTTGCAGCAAAACCGCCTCCAACATGGCGCAGGTTGAGCCTTTGCCATTGGTGCCCGCCACCGTGATCACGGGACAGTCAAAACGCAGCGCCATGCGGTCCGCCACGGTTTTCACGCGCTCCAAGCCCATGTCAATCGCCACGGGGTGCAGCTGCTCGCACCAGTCAAGCCATTCCTGTAAAGTCTTCATATGCGGCGATTGTCGCCCAGTCTGCTTCCATCCCATTTCTGCACGCCCCCATGGTCCTCATTGTTTACGGCATTCCCAATTGCGACAGCGTCAAAAAGGCCCGCACCTGGTTGGCCCAGCAAGGCCTGCAAGCGGCTTTTCACGATTTCAAAAAGCAAGGCGTGCCTGAAGCCGAGCTCGACCAGTGGCTGAGCGCGGTCGGCTGGGAGACCCTGCTCAACCGCAAAGGATCGACTTGGCGTCAGTTGGATGCTGAGCGACAAGCGGGCGTGACCGACCGTGCCAGCGCCAAGGCCGTCATGCTGGCGCATGCCAGCACCATCAAACGGCCTGTGATTGCATGGCCATCGGGCCGCATCACGGTGGGCTTTTTGCCAGAGCAATGGCCGACCTGAACCCTGAACTGCCGGATTTTTGATCTGTTTTGCATCGCAAACACCCTTGACTGTTACCCAACTTTACAAGCCGCACACACGCTTTTGACCACAGCTTGCCTACACTGAACGCACATTCACCACCGGGGAAACGCCCATGAAACAGCCCATCATCTCCACTGCCCTGCTGGTCATGGCCTTTTCGACCCATGGGGTGGTCACGGCCCAAGAGCTTGGCCAAGTCATCTCCCGCACTGCGGTTTACCAAGCTGTGGCTGTGCCTCGGCAAACCTGCGTACAGACCCCAGTGGCCGTGTCATCCACGTCAGGGGCTGGTGCCTTGATGGGAGCCATCGCTGGCGGGGCCATGGGCAATGCGGTGGGCGATGGCTCGGGCCGAGCTTTGGCCACCATGATCGGCATTGTGGGTGGTGCCATGGTTGGCGACCGGATCGAAGCGCCCAGCACCAGCCACAGCGTCAACCAGACCCACTGCAGCACGCAAACCGCCTACGAAAATCGCCTGGTCGCCTACAACGTGGTTTACGAATACGCAGGCAAACAATACAGCGCTCAACTGCCACAAGATCCAGGCCCCACCATCGCCCTGAGCATCACGCCACAAGTGCAGGACATGCGCAACCAAGCCCCGCCTGCGCCAGAGCAAGTCACCGTCATCACCCAGCCACCGCAAGTGGTGTACCTGCCCGCCCCTGTGTATGGCACGGCACCGGTGTACCACCCTGCGCCGGTGTATTGGCATGCCCCGGTTTACCGCAGCCGGCCATCCCTTCACACACACATCGACCTGAGCTGGCGTGCCAACCGACCGGTGGCTCGTCACCCCAGTCACCGCCATCCCTCTGATCGGCCACCCGGTGTTCGACACCCTCTTCGTGATGACCGCCAGTACTGGCGTTGAAATACCGCACCGATGCCTTTGACACCGGCCTTGGAAACAGCGGTGTCGGGGATCATCGCTTGACAAGCGCTTTGCTCAAGCCCATTGGCCAAAGTGGGGTGGCCTAAAATAGTGTGGTCTTAACCTGTGCGCGGCCTGCGTGCCGCGCTTTTTTGCGGGCGCTCTTACCCCGCCAACCTTTGTCTGTTCAGCCCATGACCACCCACACCATCGACGGCGTCTGCGTCAACACCCAAGCCAATGTTTACTTTGACGGCAAGTGCGTCAGCCACGGCCTGACCCTGGCCGACGGCACCAAACTGTCGGTGGGCGTGATCTTGCCCGCCACGCTGACCTTCAACACCGGCGCACCCGAGATCATGGAATGCGTGGGCGGCTCTTGCGAATACAAACTCGAGGGCAGCACCGAATGGGTCAAGTCCAGCGCGGGCGAACAATTCAGCGTGCCCGGCAACTCCAAGTTCGAGATACGTATTCCCGAGGGCGGCGAGCCCTACCACTACATCTGCCACTTTGCTTAAGCCGCTCGTCATTGCCCATGCCAGCTGTCGCCAAGCCCAGCCTGCGTCACCGCCAAGCCCAGCTTGCGTCATCGCAAGTGTCAGCCTGCGTCACCGCCAAGCCCAGCTTGCGTCATCGCAAGTGTCAGCCTGCGTCACCGCCAAGCCCAGCTTGCGTCATCGCAAGTGTCAGCCTGCGTCATCGCAAGTGTCAGCCTGCGTCATCGCAAGTGTCAGCCTGCATCACCGCCAAGCCCAGCTTGCGTCATCGCAAGTGCCAGCCAGCGTCACCGCCAAGCCCAGCTTGCGTCATCGCGAGCGAAGCGTGGCGATCCATGGGCCGCTTCGCTTTGCCCGCAGTGACGAAGTGACTGGGTCACATGAACGAACAAAATTGACTTGTTGAAAACCCCATGAGCACCATCTTGCAAAACCTGCCCAAAGGGCAAAAAGTCGGCATCGCCTTCTCGGGCGGCCTGGACACCTCGGCCGCCCTGCTGTGGATGAAACAAAAGGGCGCCCTGCCCTATGCCTACACCGCCAACCTGGGCCAGCCTGACGAAGCCGACTACAACGAAATTCCGCGCAAAGCGATGGCCTACGGTGCCGAAAAAGCCCGCCTGGTCGACTGCCGCACCCAGCTGGCCTATGAAGGCATTGCCGCCATCCAAAGTGGCGCCTTCCACATCTCCACCGGCGGCATCACCTACTTCAACACCACGCCACTGGGCCGCGCCGTCACCGGCACCATGCTGGTGGCCGCCATGAAGGAAGACGAGGTCAACATCTGGGGCGACGGCAGCACCTTCAAGGGCAACGACATCGAGCGCTTTTACCGTTACGGCCTGCTGACCAATCCGAGCCTGAAAATCTACAAGCCCTGGCTGGACCAGCTGTTCATCGATGAGCTGGGCGGCCGCGCCGAAATGAGCGCCTTCATGAGCGCCAACGGCTTTGGCTACAAGATGAGCGCCGAAAAGGCCTACTCCACCGACAGCAACATGCTGGGCGCGACCCACGAAGCCAAAGACCTGGAAAGCCTGCAAAGCGGCATGAAAATCGTCAACCCCATCATGGGCGTGGCGTTCTGGAAACCCGAAGTCGACGTCAAGGCCGAAGAGGTCAGCGTGCGCTTTGAAGAAGGCATGCCCGTGGCCCTCAATGGTGTGGCATACGCCGACCCGGTTGAGCTGTTCCTCAAAGCCAACGAAATCGGTGGTCGCCACGGCCTGGGCATGAGCGACCAGATCGAAAACCGCATCATCGAGGCCAAGAGCCGCGGCATCTACGAAGCCCCCGGCATGGCGCTGCTGCACATCGCCTACGAACGCTTGGTCACCGGCATCCACAACGAAGACACCATCGAGCAGTACCGCATGAACGGCTTGAAGCTGGGACGTTTGTTGTACCAAGGCCGCTGGTTTGACCCGCAGTGCATCATGCTGCGCGAAACCGCCCAGCGCTGGGTGGCCCGCGCCGTGACCGGCACCGTGACGCTGGAGCTGCGCCGTGGCAACGACTACAGCATCTTGAACACCGAATCACCCAACCTGACCTACGCCCCAGAGCGTTTGTCGATGGAAAAAGTGGAAGACGCGCCGTTCAGTCCGCTCGACCGCATTGGCCAATTGACCATGCGCAACCTTGACATCGTGGATACCCGCGCCAAACTGGGCATCTACGCGCACACCGGTTTGTTGTCGGTTGGGGAAGGCCCACACATCTACAAACTGGACGGCAACGGCAAGAAGTGATGCTTGTGATGTTCCAACAAAAAACGGCCTTTTGGCCGTTTTTTGTTGTCTTGCTTGTTTTGTGGACGTTCTCCGCCTTGTCACTGCGGCCAGCCGGCCCGCCTCATGCTCGCTTCGCTCGCCAAATCGGCTCGTCCGGCTGCCCGCAGTGACAAGGCTGCGTGATTGGCAACATCTGGTTAATTGGACGGCGGCCATTGCATGGCGGCATGCAGTACCCGAAGGACGCGGACATGTTCGCCCACTACGTCGTAAACCAGCAAGTAATTGGGGTGCACCACCAGCTCACGCGTTCCCATCACCCTGCCCTTTCGTCCCAAGCCCGGATGGTGGATCAAAAGCCAGGCTTTTTCCGAGAATATTTCATCCAATGCCAACGCCGCAGTGGGTTTGTCGGCTTCGATGTAGTCATAAATACCCTCCCGGTCCGCAATGGCCTCGGGTGTCCAAAACAAATCCATCAGCCAGCCGCTTCAAGCTTGCCGCGAGTGGCTGCACGACGCGCCGCGAATTGCGCCTCGACATCCGCTGCGGAAACCAGATTTCCGGCATTGGCCGAATCCAGTCCCGCCTGAACCTGCTGACGAAACCAGACCTCATGGTCGGTCGATGCTTGTTGTTGCAAAACAAATTCACGCATGAAATCACGGAGCAGTTGTGCACCGCTGCGATCCCGCCCTTTGGCCGCTAAAGTGAACTGCTCTTTCAATGATTCCTCGACTCGAAAGGTGAAGGTTGCATCACTCATATCAGCTCCATGTGTTACAAATAAAGTACATGGTAGCACTACACCAGAAATTCAGCGCCGTGCAGCCTTGCCCCAACCCGGTAAGCGTTTCAGCGGCAGGCCTTGGCCGTGGTGCTCAGAGAGCTCATGCCTTGGTGTCGTCGCTTTTGTTGAACCTGTCATGGCTGGGACATCGATGACGCGGCTCTGCTGTTCGCATCAATGATGGCCCCAATCCGCTCGATCAGCGCTCTTTCAGCGGAGGTCAGCGGGTATTGTCTGATAGCGGTGCTCACCGTTTTGTCCCAACACCTGCGCACATCTTTGGCCATTTTTCGAAACAAGGCCATGGTGGGTTTGAAAGCAAAACCACAGTCATGACAAAACGCTTTCCAGGAATGGACCCCGACCGTCTCGTAAGTGCTCTCATCACCGATGAACAATGCCAAATCATGGTCGCCATAGGCTTGCACACACATGAGGTCGTAAAAAGGCGCAAGCCCGTAAGCTTGGTTGTTGACCATCACTGAAATATTTTTGGCATGTGCATCGCTGTTGCCAATCAAGTAATTGAACATCACCCACCGCTGCACTGAAAGCAAGTCTTTGCCCGGCAGCTTCACATCACGAAAGGCTTTCACAATTTTGGGGAGACTCACGAAACCACCTTGCCGCTCGTACTTCCAGTCAGCACCCACGCTCAGCAACTGGCACGCATCAATCTGATGCAAACAGACCACCCCGGCACGGGTGATCCGGCGGTCATATCGCTGCACCAGATACACGGTCTCGGGCACCTGCAACAAATGAACAGGCGGTACGGGCAAACGCATCTCATGCGCCAACTTCATGCACAAATACTCGTTGATCGCACTCGGCTGGTACTTGTGCAGCCTCGAATCCGGTTTGGCAATGTGTGTGGTCGGCGCGCCGCCCACGCTGTTATACAAGACATCTCGCCGATCGTCGTAACGCAAGCCGACTTTGTCTTGCGCACCAGCCAGAGACATGCGCGTTTGGGCATTGGAAGTCAGCAACGGTTGGCCGCTGGCACGCGCCCTGACCCGTGCACTCAAGGTTTCTTGAGACAACTTGCTGTAAGTTTGCTGTGTGTCTGGTGCCTGTGCTTCTGGCAAAACAGAGAGCACGCCGGGCAATTCAGCTCCCAACTCGCCCATCAGTTCGAAGGTGTTGGCGTTGCGAATCGGCATCTGACTCAAGACTTCGTCCAGCGGTGTGCCTTCGGGCAACAAATTCGCAAAGAACGTCTTGACCGCGTCGCCTCTGAAGGGCTCGGTCCGCAATTCAAACTGAGGGGCCAACGGAAATGCAGCCTCATCCTGAACCCACTGCACGTCGTATTGAAAAAAGTACTGCGCCGCCTCATGCCCCAACCACCCTACAGGCTGGGCATTGGCCCACACACGCAGCCTGATCATGAGGGTTCACCTTGGGCGGTGACGATCCGATCGTCTGACACCCCAAAGTCAGGCCGCCCAATCGCACGGGCCGGGTGCTGCCCCAAGACTTGCGCTTGAGGCAAGCCCATAAGGTCCAGGCTCAGCCCCAAACCATGGATCAGTCTCACGAGCTTGCCCAAGCTGCAGTTTTGCGGGGCAGACTCTGCATCGCGAATAAAAGAAGCGCTCACCCCGCAAACCGACGCAGCCTCTTCACGTGAAAGCTTTTGACGTTTGCGCTCGATTTCCAGCACTTTGGCCAACTCACTCAGATTGGACTCTTCAATGATCATATTTTGACCTCATGGGGTCATACTGTGACAGAAAACAGATGCCATGTCGATAATTTATCCTCATGAGGTCAAATTTCAAAATATTTCCATGTCTGCGATCTTATTTGACCTCATAAGATCAAAAAACCACCCACATTTACAGGTAAAGCAGCCAAGACCCGTCTCTTGATCCGGCCATGTGAAGTTTGCAGGTGCCCTGGCTCAATCCCCAGCTGGGTCATCTCGGCCTTGTTTTTTTACCATCCCGGCCTTGAGATGGGATCCAGTGCATGCTGCCGATTTTTCAAAGGGGCCATGGTGCGCACTGGATCCCGGGTCTTCACCCGGGATGACAATGGTTTCATGGATATTGCAACTTCATCGGGCTGGAGCAATAGCCCCGTGTAGGGGCCTGAGCAGATCGGCCGATTTGGCGAGCGAAGCGAGTACGAGGTTGGCCGTTCGGGCCACAAACCGGTGCGGCGAAGCACCACAAACGCCCAGAATCAAATCACCACAGGCTCAGGCTCCAGCCGAATGCCAAAGCGCTCGTACACACTGGTTTGAATGGCTTTGGCCAGGGTCATCACCTCGCCCCCGGTGCAGGGGTTCTCGCGTCCACCCCGATTGACCAGCACCAGCGCCTGTTTTTCATAGACCCCGGCATGGCCCACGCTCTTGCCTTTCCAACCGCAGGCGTCGATCAACCAGCCGGCCGCCAGCTTGATGCTGCCGTCGGGCATTGGGTAATGCACCACTTTCGGGTCGCGGGCGATGATGTCGGCGCATTGTTCGGGCGTGACCGTGGGGTTTTTAAAAAAACTGCCCGCGTTGCCAATCACCGCCGGGTCGGGCAGTTTGGCCCGGCGAATGGCCACCACCCAGTCAAAAATTTGCCGCGCATCGGGGCTGTGCATGCCGGTCTCGGCCATCTTGCGTTGCAGGTCCAGGTAGGCCAGCTCGGGTTTCCAGCGCTTGGGCAGCGCAAAACGCACGCGCAAAATCACCGCCCGCCCGGCCAAGCCCAAACCCTCGGCTCCAGAAGAAGCGTGTTTGAACACCGAATCGCGGTAGCTGAAGCCGCATTGCGCGGCATTCAGGCTGAACAATTCGCCGGTGAACAGGTCCATGGCGTCGAGCGAGTCAAAGCGGTCTTGCAGCTCCACGCCGTAAGCGCCAATGTTTTGCACGGGCGATGCGCCCACGGTGCCGGGGATCAGGGCCATGTTTTCCAGGCCCGGATAGCCGTGGTCCAGCGTCCAGACGACCAGTGCGTGCCAGTCCACGCCCGCGCCCGCCTCGATCACCCAGTGTTTGTCGGTCTCATGGGCCAGGCGAATGCCCGGCACCTCGACCTTGAGCACCAAGGCTTTCACGTCACCGGTCAGCACGATGTTGCTGCCGCCCCCCAGCACTTGACGCGGCCAAGTGGCCAGGTGCGGGTCGGCCAACAGCGCCAGCAAATCGGCCTCTGAGTGCACCCGCAGCAACGCCTGGGCCTTGGCGGCGATGCCGAAGGTGTTGTAAGGCTGCAGCGGGACATTTTTCTCAAGGAACATGGGAGAATTGTCGCACTCTCAACACTCGGATTTTCACCACCATGCCCTCGTTTGACACCGTTTGCGAACCCAATATGGTCGAAGTGCGCAATGCCGTCGACACCTCTGCCAAAGAGATCGGCACCCGTTTTGACTTCAAAGGCACGTCTGCGGCCATTGAACTCAAGGACAAAGAGATCACCATGTTCGGTGACGCCGAGTTTCAGCTCACGCAAGTCGAAGACATCCTGCGCAACAAACTGACCAAGCGCAATGTGGATGTGCGTTTTTTGGACATTGGCAAAGTCGAGAAAATCGGCGGCGACAAGGTCAAGCAGGTGGTCAAGGTGAAAAACGGCATCGAGACCGAAGATGCCAAAAAGATCACCCGCCTCATCAAGGACAGCAAGATCAAGGTTCAAGCATCCATCCAGGGCGATGCGGTGCGCGTGAACGGTGCCAAGCGCGATGACCTGCAAGCCGCCATGGCCCTGCTGCGCAAAGACATGACCGAGTTGCCACTGTCCTTCGACAACTTCCGCGATTGATCAGGGCGCTGGGTCGTCCAAAAAACCGCCCGAGCGCAGCGTGACCACCAAGGTGTCGCGCCAGCCGCCCGGTTGTTCGGGTTGGATGGGGGTGGTTTCATGAATCACGCGGCTGTCGTCCAGCAGCAGCACCGACCACGGCTCGCTCAAGGTGAAACGCTGTCCACGCGGGCTGTCCATGTCAAACACCCGGGTTTCGCCGCCCTTGATGCCCTGGCGTCCCACCAAAAACACCGCCACCCAGTTCACGCCATCGCGGTGCGCCCCCTCGGGTGTGGGTCGGCCAATGCCGTCAGTGGTGTCGATGCGGAACTGGTGCGCTTCAGTGAACCAGGTTTGCGGGCCTTGCGCCGCAGAGGCCACATGACCGAGCCAACACAGCAATTTTTGCCAAGCGGCTTGCTGCACCACCTCGGGCGACATCGGCTCAAACCAGCGCTGCATGCCGCCGTGCAAAGCGTTGTAAGACAGGGGTTGCCAATGCGCCCGGTGCGGTACCGCCTGCACCTCTTGGCCTGTCAATTCAAAACTGGCATGACGGCGGCGGCGGTAACGCCCACCGTCCTTGAGGTGCTGGTCGGCTGGCAAATCGTTCCAGCTCGGCTCCAGCGCTTGCAAGTCCGCGATCGAGACACCCGCCAAAGCGCCAACACTTGTGGCGTCGAGCACCGCAAAGCCTTGCACGGCCAAAGTGGCCTGGAGTTGATCGGGTGCGGTCAAAGGGGGCAGCAGCGTTGATTGGGGCATGAAAACGTCCAGGAGATCAGGCAAAGGACGCAAGCATAACGCCCCGCCGATCCTGGCCTCAGCAGATGGCGCAGAGCAAGGCTTTTCCATCCTCAAGCCTGACCTGCGTCAAAGTCCGCAGTCCATTGGCACCCTAAGCTGGGGCATCAGAAAAGGACCGACGATGAGCAGATTGCAATGGAGCGACGCCTTGTCGCTGGACATGCCCGGCATGGACGATGGGCACAAAACCTTGGTCAGCTTACTGGACCTCGCGCATGAAGCCCCCGATCCGGTTTTGGCATCACGCTGGCGCGATCTGGTGCAACACACCGCCCGCGTTTTTGAGCGGGAAGAGCGCTGGATGCACATGACGCAATTTTCTTCCGACCACATCCACAGCACGCAACACAAGGTGGTGTTGAAAGTCATGCAAGAGGGCCTGCGCTTGGGCGAATCTGGCGACTTGGCACCGATCCGCAACATGGCGGCCGAATTGGGGCAATGGTTTGCCAAGCACACCCAATCCATGGATGCCGCACTGGCCCTGCACCTGCGCCGGGTCGGCTATGACCCGGTCACGGGCGTGCTCAGCATGCCCGATGACATCGCCCTGGAGGACTGCGCTCAGTCCTGAATTCAAGCGTAACGCTGGCTGGCCAGTTTCGCGCCTTCGGCCAGGGCCTTGAGTTTGGCCTCGGCCACAGCGCGGCTCATCGGGGCCAAGCCGCAGTTGGTGCACGCAATCAGGCGGTGCTTGGGTACGAACTGCAAAGCGCGACCAATCGTGTCGGCGATTTCTTCGGCGGTTTCGATGGCCGGATTGGCCACATCGATCACGCCCACCATCACGTCTTTGCCTTCCAGCAGTTTCATCATCTCCATCGGCACATGCGAGTGCATGCACTCCAGGCTCACTTGCTGGATGCTGCTCTTGGCCAAGGCTGGGAAGACTTTTTCATACTGACGCCATTCGTCGCCCAGCGTCTTTTTCCAGTTGTTGTTGGCCTCAATGCCGTAGCCGTAGCAAATGTGCACGGCGGTGGTGCAGCTCAGGCCGCGCGCGGCGATCTCCAGCGCCTGCACGCCCCAGTCGGCGGCCTCGTCCATGTAGACGTTGAAGGCCGGTTCGTCGAACTGGATGATGTCCACGCCATCGGCCTGCAGCGCCAGTGCTTCTTGGTTGAGCAACTCGGCAAAGGCCATGGCCATCTTGACCTTGTCGCCATAAAAGCGGTCGGCCACGGTGTCCACAATCGTCATCGGGCCAGGCAAGGTGAATTTGAGTTTTTTCTTCGTGTGGGCACGCGCCAGTTGCGCTTCAAAGGCGTGCACACGGCCCCTCAGGCGCAGCGGGGCTACCACCTGTGGCACCTGCGCGTCGTAGCGGTTGTTGCGGATGCCCATGGTGACCTTGTTCACAAAATCGATGCCCTCGACCTGCTCGACAAAGCCATGCACAAAGTGCTGGCGGGCTTGTTCGCCGTCACCAATCACGTCCAGCCCTGCATCTTCTTGCGCTTTGATCCAGAGCAGCGTGGCGTCGGCTTTGGCTTGCTGCAACTCGGGGCCTTGGCTGGTCCACTGGGGCCAGAGTTTTTCGGTCTCGGCCAACCAAGAGGGTTTGGGCAAACTGCCAGCGATCGCGGTGGTGAACATGAAAAAAGTCCTTGGATCAAACAACAAAATCGAAAAAAATTTGCGCCCGAAAATCAGACCACCACGGTTGCCGCCAGCGCAAATTCTTGCGCCAGCAATTCGTAAGACCGGCATTGGGCCGCAGGGTCGTGTGTCCAGGTGATGAGCACCAACTCATCAACCTGCAGGCGCGCTGCCAGTTGGCGCAGTTTGCGCCCCACGGTGGCGGCCGAGCCGATCAAGGCCCCTTCTCGCAGGCGCTCTAGTGCAAACTGCTCGGCCGGGCTGTAGTCACGGGCCGCTTCTTCAGGCGACAAGAGCACGCCAATGCGGCCCAGGTTGCGGTCCATCTTCCAGCGGGCCCGGCTCTCGAAAAGACGCAGCGCTTCTTCATCGGTGTCGGCAGCCAAGGCCCAGACGCACAGGGCGGCGTGGGGCTTTTGCAGCGCCTCACTGGGACGAAAAGTCTCACGGTAAATCTGCAGGGCGTCATCTTCGCCCTGCCCGTCGGTGATGAAGTACGCAAACGCATAGGGCAGACCCAAATGCGCCGACAGTTGCGCGCCATAGTCTGAGCTGCCCAGCATCCACACGGCAGGTGCAGTCTCTGACAGCGGGTAGGCAAACACGTTGTGCCCCGGGTGCCCGGGCGGCAAGTTTTGCCCATTCACCCAAGCCTGCAATTCCATGACCTGCTGCGGAAATCGTTCGGAGGCATTGCGATCAGGGTTGAGCAATTGCGCGGTGCGCCCGTCGCTGCCCGGAGCGCGCCCCACACCCAAGTCGATGCGGCCCGGCGCCAGCGCATCCAGCACCCGAAACTGCTCGGCCACCTTGAGCGCCGCGTAGTGCGGCAGCATCACGCCCGCGCTGCCAATGCGGATGCGTTGTGTGCGGGCGGCAATCGCCGCCATCAACACCTCGGGCGCACTGCCCACGATGCTGGGGTGGCTGTGGTGCTCACTCACCCAGAACCGGTGGTAGCCCCAGGCCTCGGCTTTTTCGGCCAAAGCCAGGGTCTGGCGAACAGTGGCGTCTTGGCCGCGCCCTTCGGCAGCGGCAGATTGGTCGAGGATGGAAAGTGTCAGGCTCATTCAAGATCAAGGTCGGTTGTAGGCAATGGGGGTGCGCGTCGTTTGGCCCCCACTCAAGCGCCTTTGGACGAATGCAATGCCGCCACTTCGGCTTCTTGCAGCGCCCGCCACATGACTTTGCCGCTGCCACTTTTGGGCAGTGCATCGACAAAACTGACAGCGCGGGGTATTTTGTAAACCGCCATGTTCTCACGGCACCAGTCGATGATGTCTTGCTCACTCACCACAGCCTGCTGGCCTTGGCGCAAGACCACCACCGCCTTGACCGACTCGCCCCGGTAAGCGTCGCGCATGGCGATGACGCAAGCCTCTTGGATGGCCGGGTGGCGAAACATGAGCGCCTCCACCTCGGCGGGCCAGACCTTGAAACCGCTGGCATTGATCATGCGTTTGAGGCGGTCGGTCATGAAATAGTAACCCTCCTCGTCCACCCGGCCCATGTCGCCCGAGCGGAAGTAGCGCAGCCCATCGCGCTCAAAGAAGGCTTCAGCCGTGGCTTCAGGCCTTTTCCAATAACCCTTGAACACCTGCGGCCCGCTGATCGCGATTTCGCCCGACTCGCCAATGGGCAAATCGGCCAGGGTCTCGGGGTCAATGATGCGCGAATGCACGCTCAAGAAAGGGATGCCCAGGCACTGCTTCTTGGGCGCATCGGGCGGGTTGGTGTGCGAAGGAGCCGCCGTTTCGGTCAGGCCGTAGCCCTCGATGTAGCGCAGCCCGAATTGGTCCAACAAACGCTGTGCCACCGCCTCGGGCATGGCCGCGCCACCGCCGCCAATGTAGACCAAGCTGTTCAGGTCGTAACGGTCCATGTTTGGGCTGCCCAACAAATCAATCACCATGGTGGGGATGTTGGTCCAGTGCGTCACGTGCCATTTGGAAATCAAATGCCCCGCCACATCGCGGTCCCAGCGCGGCATGATCACCAAACTGGCTCCCAAGTAAATGCTGGCGTGCATCACGCTGACCATGCCAGTGATGTGGAACATGGGCACCACACACAGGCTCACGTTTTCGGGCGTGCCATTGCCCCACAGGCCGCTGGCCATGGCGTTGTGCATGATGCTGCCATGCGTGTGCATGCAGCCTTTGGGCAGCCCGGTGGTGCCACTGGTGTAGGGCAGCACCGCCAAGTCTTCGCTTTTGGCTTGCGTTGCGGGCAAAGCCTGCGCAGCTTGGGCCATCACATCGGCCCACGCATGCACCTGGCCCGACTGCAAACCCGGCAGTTCCCGCTGGGGCAACAGCCACGTGGCCCAAGCCTCTGGCATCTCTTCAGGGCTGACCGCAGCGGGGTTAAAGACATCGGTGAACTGCGTCACCAGCACATGTTTCAGGCGCTGGTCAGCGGGCAAGGCATCGCTGGCCTTGACCAACTCAGGTGCCAAATCCGCCGTGGTCACCGCCACCCGGGTGTCCGGGTCGGTGATGTAGTGCTGGAGCTCCTGCGCGCGGTTCATCGGGTTCACCGGCACCACCACCGCATCGATGCGCAAAATCGCAAAGTGAGTAATTACCCACTGCGGACAATTCTGCATGTCCAACACCACCCGGTCACCGGCTGTCACGCCCAAAACTTGCAGTTGTCCAGCCAAACGCTCGGCACTGGCCAATATCTCACGGTATGTCCAGACCTGGCCCATGAAAACCAGCGCGGTTTTGTCGGGGTAACGCAAGGCACTGATCGCCAAGTTCATCCACAAAGACGCGGCAGGTGCATTAATTTTGACGGGCAGTCGGGCAGGCCAGACGGCAGCGTGGGCAGTCATTGAGGGTCTCCTGTGATGTAGGGCCATGTTACTTGGGTGGTTCGAGTGCAGCGACACCCTGTTAGTCGCAAGCGGGACCGGACCAGATGCGCAAGAAGCGCCCAACAGAGACAGATTTTTGTAAGTTTGAGCTAAATTGTTTCGAATTGTTTCAATCAATCAAAATTAGTATTCTTTTTTAACCATTTGCCATTTTTATTATTAAAATTGAGTCATGCAAACACATCCCACACCCGATACGCCCGAAGACTACTGTGGTACCACCTACGCAGCCAAATTGCTCGGCCTGTCGGTGGGAACCATCCAAACTTTGGTTGAAAAAAATGAACTGGTCGCCTGGAAGACGCAAGGTGGACACCGCCGCATCTCCATGCCCTCCATCCGCGAATACCAAAAAAAGCACAACATGCAGATGAGTCCCGGCCAAAACCGCGAGTACCGGCTGCGCATCTTGTTGGTCGAAGACGACCCGGTTACCCGTGAAATGGTGCGCGACTTTTGCAACCGTTGCGAAATGCCTGTCGATTGCACCGCGATGTCTTCCGGCCTAGAAGCCCTCATTGACATGGCCAGCATCCAACCCGATGTGCTGATCGCCGACTTGAATATGCCCGGTGTAGACGGTTTTGAATTGCTGCGCACCCTCAAACACTCAACACAATTCCAACGCATGACTTGTCTGGTGATCTCTGCACTGACACCAGAAGAGATTGCAGCCCGTGGCGGCTTGCCCGAGGGCACTATTTTCATGGCCAAACCCGTGAACATGCAATGGTTCAACGGCTTTTTCACGGCCTTGATCGCGGGCCGAAAACAGGAGCACCAAGCCGCCTGATGTTTTTTAAAACTAAAACATTTTGTTTCAATTTTAAAAAACAAAACCCACGCAACAAGCCACACGTTTCTCACAATGGTCAGCGCTGCAGATTTTTGCAGTCAACCCAAGGAGCGTCATCATGTGGAAGAAGATTGCAAGTTTGCTATGGGCATTGGGGTTTGCAAGCCTGTCTTGGGCTCAGCAACTCGACTTGAACAAAGCCACTGAAATTCAGTTGGATGCCCTCAAAGGGGTCGGCCCCGTGCTGACCAAAGAGCTGATCAGTGAACGCCAAAAAATGCCATTCAAGGACTGGAATGACGTGACCACCCGGGTCAAAGGCATCGGTGCACAAAAAGCCAGCAGCCTTTCAGAGCAAGGGGTTCGGGTGCAGGGCGCTGCTTTTGCTGGAACAACAGACAAAAAACAGACCAAAGACGCTGGCAAAGACGCGACAAAAACAGCCCCTGCCAAATCGACAGACGCTGCAGCGCCCAAAACCTCGCCTGCCAAAAACTGAGGCTTTGCTTGAAGCGGGGCCGCTCTGGGATCGGCCAGCCAACGTGCCAAACTCAGGCCCTTCAAGCCCTTCAAGCCCTTCAAGCCCCTCAAGCCCGTTCACGGGCTTGAGCACCCGTCTCACCAAACCCGCCGCCACCCGGCGTGTGGATCTCAAACACATCCCCCGCCTGCATCTCGACCTGGCCAATGTGCGCGAGCTCTTGCACGCTGCCATCCCTGCGCACCACCCGGTTGATGCCCGGCAGGCCGCTGTGCCCGCCCGCCATGCCAAAGGCCGGATGAACGCGCCCGTTGGACAAAATGCCTGCCGTCATCGGCTCTAAAAAGCGCACGCGGCGCACGCCCCCATCGCCACCCTGCCAGCGCCCCGCGCCGCCTGAGCCTGGGCGAATCGCGTAACTCTCCAGCCGCACCGGAAAGCGGAACTCCAGCACCTCCGGGTCGGTGAGGCGTGAATTGGTCATGTGGGTTTGCACCACCGAGGTGCCGTCAAAACCACCCACCAGTTGGCCCTGTGCGTCATAGCGACCGCCCGCCCCGCTGCCGCCCGAGATGGTTTCGTAATACTGCACCCGCGCATTGCCAAAGGTGAAGTTGTTCATGGTGGGCTGGCTGCCCGCCATCACGCCCAAAGCGCCAAACAGCGCGTTGGTGATGCAGGTCGAGGTTTCCACATTGCCTGCCACCACCGAAGCCGGTGGGTTGGGGTTGAGCATGGAGCCCTGCGGAATGGTGACCTTGAGCGGCTTCAAGCAACCCGCGTTCAGCGGGATGTCGTCGTCCACCAAGCTGCGGAACACGTACAGGACGGCCGCCATGCACACCGCACGCGGCGCATTGAAGTTGTTGGGCAGCTGGGCGCTGGTGCCGGTGAAGTCAATCTCGGCCGTGCGCTCGGCGCCATTCACGCGCACCGCCACCTGGATCTGCGCGCCGTTGTCCAGCGGCAAAGTGAATGCGCCGTCTTTCAGGCGCGTGATGACGCGGCGCACCGATTCTTCGGCGTTGTCCTGCACATGGCGCATGTAGGCCTGCACCACGTCCAAGCCAAACTGCGCCACCATGCGGCGCAGCTCTTGCACGCCTTTTTCGTTGGCGGCAATCTGCGCTTTCAGGTCGGCCATGTTTTGTGCTGGGTTGCGCGAGGGGTATTCGCCGCTTTGCAGCAAGGCCACCATCTCGGCCTCGCGCAAATGGCCCGCATCGACCAGCTTAACGTTGTCGATCTGCACGCCCTCTTCTTCGATGCGCGTCGAAAACGGTGGCATGGAGCCCGGCGTCAAACCGCCCACATCGGCGTGGTGCCCGCGTGAGCCGACATAAAACACAGGGTCAGCGTGGCCCTCCAAATACACCGGCGTGATCACGGTGATGTCGGGCAAATGCGTGCCGCCGTGGTAAGGGTCGTTCAGCACAAACACATCGCCCGGCTGCATGCGGCCTTGGTTCTCCTTGATCACGGTTTGGATGCTCTCGCCCATCGAGCCCAAATGGACCGGCATGTGCGGCGCGTTGGCAATCAAATGGCCCTCGGCGCTGAACAAGGCGCAAGAGAAGTCGAGGCGCTCTTTGATGTTGACCGAGTAGGCCGTGTTTTGCAGCTGCAGGCCCATTTGCTCGGCGATGTTCATGAACAGGTTGTTGAACACCTCCAGCAGCACCGGGTCGGCCTGCGTGCCTGCGGCGTGCTGCACCGCCCGCGCTTGCACGCGCACCAGAAGCAAATGGTCCAGCGCCGTCAATCGCGCTTGCCAACCGGCCTCCACCACGGTGGTGGCGTTCTTCTCGGCAATGATGGCGGGGCCGTCGATCACGTCGCCGGGGCGCATGTCTTCGCGCACCACCAAAGCGGCGCCTTGCCACTGGGCCACACCTTGCGCATTGGCGGCATAGACCTGCACCGTGTCACGGCGCGGCACATCGCGCTGCGGGTGCACGGCCAGCACGGCTTCTTCGGGCGCATCGCCGGGCAACACGGCCTCGACCGACACGGCTTCGACCACCAAGGCCTTGCCCTGCATCAAGAAGGCAAAGCGCTGGCGGTACGCGGCCTCAAAACCGGCCACCAACTGGGTTTGATCGCCCCAGGGCACGACCAAGGCCGAGTCGGTGCCCTCGTAGCGCAAATGCACGCGCTGGCGCAGCTCGATGCGCTGGGCACTGGCCGCATCCCCACCCATTTGCGCCAGCAAGGCTTGTCGCGTGGACTCGCCCAAGGCGTGCAAGCGCTCGGCCATGAAGGGCATGGCCGCAGCGTCCAGACGCCGTTCAAAGGATTCTTCGCGCATCACGTTCTGGTCGGCCAAGCCCATGCCGTAGGCCGAGAGCACACCCGCCAGCGGGTGCACCATCACCTGCGACATGCCCAAGGCATCGGCCACCAAACACGCATGCTGCCCGCCCGCACCGCCAAAACACTGCAAGGTGTAGCGCGTCACGTCGTAACCCCGTGCCACCGAGATTTTCTTGATCGCATTGGCCATTTGCTGCACCGCGATCTGGATGAAGCCATGCGCCACGTCTTCAGCGGCGCGCCCGGTTTGTGTGGCAAGTTTTGCAAAATGCCCGTGCACCACCTCGGCGTCCAGCGGCTGCTTGGCATCCGGCCCGAACACCGACGGGAAAAATTTCGGCTGAACCTTGCCCACCATCACGTTGGCATCGGTCACGGCCAGCGGCCCGCCCCGGCGGTAACTGGCGGGCCCCGGGTTGGCCCCCGCGCTTTGCGGCCCCACCCGAAAGCGCGCACCGTCATAGGCCAGCAAAGACCCGCCGCCTGCGGCCACGGTGTGGATGCTCATCATGGGCGCGCGCATGCGCACGCCCGCCACCTGGGTTTCGAACTCACGCTCAAACTGCCCGGCAAAGTGCGACACATCGGTGGAGGTGCCGCCCATGTCAAAACCAATCACCTTGTCGTGCCCCGCCAGCTGCGCCGTGCGGGCCATGCCCACAATGCCGCCCGCCGGGCCGCTCAAAATCGCGTCCTTGCCCGCGAACACCTGCGCGTCGGTCAAGCCGCCAGACGACTGCATGAACATGAGCTTGACGCCCGGCATTTCACTCGCCACCTGGTTCACGTAGCGTCCCAAAATCGGCGACAAATACGCATCCACCACCGTGGTGTCGCCCCGGCTGACCAGCTTCATCATCGGGCTGGTCTGGTGCGAAGTACTCACTTGCGTGAAACCGACCTCACGCGCCAGGCGCGCGGCGGCCAGCTCATGCGCCGTGTGCCGCCAGCCGTGCATGAACACAATGGCCACCGAGCGCACGCCTTGAGCGTGCGCGTTCACCAATTGGGTGCGCAAATGCGCTTCGTCCAAGGGCTGCAAGACCTCGCCGTCCACCGTCACACGCTCTTGCGCCTCGACCACCGCGCTGTAGAGCAACTCGGGCAAAACAATCTGGCGGTCAAACAAGCGCGGGCGGTTTTGGTAGGCAATGCGCAGCGCGTCGCCAAAGCCTTGGGTGGTCACCAGCAGGGTGGCCTCGCCCTTGCGCTCGAGCAGCGCATTGGTGGCCACGGTGGTGCCCATCTTCACGCACTCGACCTGCTCGGGCGTGACCGGCTCGCCGGGTTTCAAACCCAGCAAATGCCGGATGCCCGCCACCGCCGCATCGCGGTATTGCTCGGGGTTTTCGCTCAAAAGCTTGTGCGTGACCAGGCTGCCATCGGGCCGTTTGCCAACCACGTCGGTGAAAGTGCCGCCTCGGTCGATCCAGAATTGCCAGCGTTGTTGGCCAGAGAGTGCGCTGTTGGAGTCAGTCATAAAGCGATAGAGAAGCTAAAAGGGATCACAAAGAAGCCGCAGCACGCGCCGCCTGGTCGTACATGCCAGACAGTACACGCAGCAAGCGGGCCAATTCACCAATGTCACGGTTCAGACCGTCGTCGGCCTTCAGGGCGTCGATCAGGCAGCTCTCGCGAATTTCGCGGTAGCGCTGCACATGACTGCGGCCCAAATCGGTCGCAGCATAAGTCACGTCCTTGCCATGCTTTTGCGACTGCACCACGCCCAGGCCTTGCAGCTTTTTCAGGGCGTAGTTCACCAAGTGGGTGTCTTCGATGTTCATGATGAAACAGATGTCGGCCAGGCGTTTGTCGCGGGCGCGGTGCGTCACATGGTGCAGCACCAGCACATCGAGCGGGGTTAAATCCTTCAAACCCGCCGCCGACATGCAGTGGATGATCCAGCGGTGAAACGCATTGCCCGCCACGATCAATCCAAACTCGAACTCGCTCATCTCAGCGCTGTCTGGCGAGACCAGATGGGCCGACGACACAATGGGGTTGGCCACGCTGGCGGCCATGGAGGATTTACGCGGCATAGGTGAAGATGGGGCAGTTGGTGTTTGGTAAAAAGATGAGAAAGTTTAGGCCAACTGCCGACAATTTGCCAACAATTTGTTGACTATAAGGGAAAGTACCGATCACAAATTGTCGTTAGATTGCCTACAGTGAGCATCTGCCAGAGGCTTTTAATGCGCGCTTGTAGCGGGCTCGCCTCTTGCATAGACCCATGGACTGTCCGTTCACCCACCGCTTGTTCCAACACCTCACAGGAGTTCTCATGCACCGTCGCACTCTTCACCTCAGCCTGCTGGCTGGCCTGCTCGCTGTTTCCGGCTTTGTGTCGGCCCAAACCAAGTGGGACTTGCCGGCCGCTTACCCCGCCACCAATTTCCACTCGGTCAACCTGAACCAGTTCGCTGCCGATGTGGACAAAGCCTCGGGCGGCAAACTCAAGATCACGGTGCACCCCGGTGCCTCGCTGTTCAAAGCCCCAGAAATCAAGCGCGCCGTGCAAGGTGGGCAAGCCCAGATTGGCGAGATTTTGTTGGCCGCCTACCAAAACGAATGGCAAATGTTTGGTGCCGATGGCCTGCCCTTTTTGGCCACCAGCTACGACGACTCGATGAAGCTCTACCGCGCCCAGCGCCCCATCTTGGAAAAAAAACTGGCCGAGCAAGGCATGATGCTCTTGTACGCCGTGGCTTGGCCACCTCAGGGCATCTACAGCAAAAAGCCCATCCAGAGCGCTGCCGACCTCAAGGGCAGCAAATGGCGCGCCTACAGCCCATCCACCTCGCGCATTGCCGAACTGGTGGGCGCGCAGCCCGTGACAGTGCAAGCGGCCGAACTCTCGCAGGCCCTGGCCACTGGCGTAGTGGAGTCCAACATGACCTCGGGGGCCACAGGCGTGGACAGCAAGCTCTACGAACACCTGAAGTTTTACTACGACGTGCAAGCCTGGCTGCCCAAGAACGCCATCATCGTCAACAAAAAAGCCTTTGACGCGCTCGACAAGCCCACCCAAGACGCCGTGGTCAAAGCCGCTGCCGAGGCCGAAACCCGTGGCTGGACAGCTTCGCGCAAAGTCAACACCGACACCATGGCCGTGCTCAAGGCCAATGGCATGAGCATCGAGCCGCCATCGGCGCAACTCAAAGCCGACATGCAAAAAGTGGGCGAGACCATGCTCAAAGAATGGCTGGCCAAAGCGGGCCCAGAAGGCCAAGCCATGCTGGACGCTTACCGCAAGTAAGCACAGGCACGCCCCCTGAAGCGCCCAACTCGCTTCAGGGGGTTTTTCTTTGAACCGAAAACCATATTGATATGCGAAAAACCCTGAACGCCCTTTACGAAGCCTCGGCCTGGGTGGCGGCTTTGCTCATGGTCGGCGTTTTGCTGATGGTGCTGCTGTCCATCGTCAGCCGTTTGCTGCACTTTTATGTGCCTGGCACCGACGCTTACGCAGGCTACACCATGGCGGGTGCGGGCTTCATGGCCCTGGCGCACACACTCAAACGCGGCGAGCACATCCGGGTCACGCTGATTTTGGGTCGGCTCAAGGGCGTGGCACGGCATCGGCTGGAGCTTTGGGCGCTGACGGTGGCATCGGTGCTGTCTTTGTTGCTGAGTTTTTTTGCTTGGCGACTGGCCTGGCAATCGCATGTGTTTCATGACATTTCCACGGGCAGCGATGCCACGCCCTTATGGATTCCGCAGATTTTGATGGGTCTGGGCTGCACCGTGTTGTCTCTGGCTTTGCTCGATGAATGGTGGCTGGAATGGCGCGGTCAACGCGCGCACAGCCAAGGGACAGGCCATGAATGACTTTTTGATCACCTTTTTGCTCATCGTCTCGCTGTTCGCCCTGCTGGGCAGCGGTGTCTGGATCGGCCTGACCCTGGCCGGTGTGGCCTGGATCGGCATGGAGCTTTTCTCCACCCGCTCGGCGGGCGATGCCATGGCCTTGACCATTTGGGGCTCGGCCAGCAGCTGGACCCTCACGGCCTTGCCCTTGTTCGTTTGGATGGGCGAGATTCTGTTCCGGACCAAGCTCTCAGAAAGCATGTTTCGCGGCCTGGCGCCTTGGGTCAATGCCCTGCCCGGTCGTTTGCTGCACACCAACATTTTGGGTTGCACCATCTTCGCGGCGGTCTCGGGTTCGTCGGCGGCCACCTGCGCCACCATCGGGAAGATGAGCATCCCTGAGTTGACGCAGCGCGGCTACCCGGCCGACAAAATTGTCGGCTCGCTGGGCGGCGCCAGCACGCTGGGCCTGCTGATTCCGCCCTCCATCATCATGATCGTGTATGGCGTGGCGGCCGAAGTGTCGATTGCCAAACTCTTCGTGGCAGGCGTGATTCCGGGCATGATGCTGGCTGCTTTGTTCAGCGGCTATTTGATGGTCTGGGCCTTGCGCAATCCGGACCAGGTTCCGCGCTCGGACGAGCGCATGAGCCTGCGCGAGAAACTCAGCGAGTCGCGCCACCTGATACCGGTGGTTTTGTTGATCGGCGGGGTGATCGGCACCATTTACACCGGCATCGCCACCGCCACCGAAGCGGCGGCCGTGGGCGTGGTGGGTGCTTTGCTGCTGTCTGCTGCGCAAGGCTCGCTCAACTGGGCCACCTTCCGCGAGGCGCTGATGGGCGCCACACGCCTTTACTGCATGATCGCGCTGATCCTGACCGGTGCTGCTTTCCTGACCTTGTCCATGGGCTACATCGGTTTGCCACGGCATTTGGCCGAATACGTCACAGCCCTGCAGCTCTCGCCTGCGGTGCTGATCGTGGCGCTGGCCTTGTTTTACATGCTGCTGGGCTGCTTTCTCGATGGTATTTCCATGATTGTGCTGACCATGGGCGTGATCTTGCCCACCGTGACGGCCGCCGGCATCGACCTGATTTGGTTTGGCATCTTTGTGGTCATCGTGGTCGAGATGGCGCAAATCACGCCCCCGGTGGGCTTTAACCTGTTTGTGCTGCAAAGCATGACCGAGCGACAAATCACCTGGATCGCCCGAGTGTGCATGCCCTACTTTTTCATCATGGGGCTGGCTTTGGCGCTGCTTTGGTGGTTTCCCGGTTTAGCGACCTGGCTGCCCTCGCGCATGTGATGACGCGGTCACTGCATCGCATTCACCTGACTTGATCCTCTAAGATAGCCCCTTGTTCGGCCGATGCTTGCGCCGAAGTCTTAGAGGATTGCTGTGTTCAAAAATGTGATGGTTTACCGCATCGGCGAGGGCTTTGCGCCCGCATTGGCCGATGTGCAGGCGGCGCTGGAGCCGATGCAGTTTGTGGAGTGCGGCGCCAGCCAGGACAAATCTATTGGCTGGGTGCCGCCCCGGGGCGAGGCCCACGGGCCGCTGGTCGAATCGGTCTCGGGTCAGTGGATCATGAAGCTGATGATCGAGTCCAAGGCCGTGCCCGGCAATGTGGTGCGCCGCAAGGTGGACGAGCGCATCGCCGAAATCGAAGCGGCCACCGGCCGCAAACCCGGCAAAAAAGAAAAGCGCGAGCTGATGGAAGACGCTCTGTTGTCGCTCTTGCCGCAGGCCTTTGCGCGCCAGTCCACCGTGCTGGTGTGGATGGACCTGGAAAACCGCCGCTTGGTGCTCAACGCAGGCAGCCAAGGCAAGGCCGACGAAGTCATGTCGGCGCTGATGAACGTGATGGGGGGTTTGTCGGTCTCGCTGATCCAGACCGTGACCTCCCCGCAAGCGGCCATGACCCAATGGCTGCTGGCCCCCACACCCGATGAATGGCCTGCCGATCTGACGGTGGAGCGCGAAACCGTGCTCAAGTCCACCGGCGAAGACGCGGCCAGCGTGCGCTTCACCCGCCACCACTTGGCCAACGACGATGTGCGCAAGCATGTCATGGAAGGCAAGCTGCCCACCCAATTGGCGCTCAGCTGGGACGGCCGCGTGGCCTTTGTGCTGACCGAGACCCTGCAGCTGAAAAAAGTGCAGTACCTCGACGGCGTGATGGACGAGTCGGGCACCGACAAAACCGAAGACCGCTTTGACGCCGATGTGGCCCTGTCCACCGGCTTGCTCGGGCTGCTGATCGACAGCCTGATCGAAGCCCTGGGCGGCGAGATGGAACTGGGCGCAGCAGCGGCCGACCCGGCCCAGCCGAACCCAACGCGCACCGTGGTGAATTCGACCCTGCAGACGGGTGCAGCGGGTGCAGCGGGTGCAGCGGGTGCAGCGGCCACCGAAGAAGACCCGCCGTTTTAATCGTCGGTAAACCCCAAGCGTAAGGACCCCCGCCATGCTCACGGTGATCGCGATTTGCCTGGGGGCTTGTGTGGGCGCGCTGTCGCGCTGGCAGCTGGGCCTGTGGCTCAACCCCAGCACCGCAAGCGCTGGCCTGCTGCCCTGGGGCACCTTGGCGGCCAACCTGATCGGTGGCTACTTGGTCGGTGTGTGCGTAGGCGTGTTCCAGCAACTGCCCGAACTTGACCCGGTTTGGCGCTTGGCCTTGGTCACTGGTTTTCTGGGGGCACTGACCACGTTTTCCAGCTTCTCAGCCGAAGTCGTGGCCATGCTGCAGCAAGGCCGCTTTGCGCTGGCGGCAGGCACGGCCAGCTTGCACTTGTTCGGTTCGTTGGCCCTCACGGTGCTGGGACTTAAAACCGTGGGTCTGCTCTGGGCGCGCTGATCGGGCGAGGGGCGGGTTTGCAGCGGTAGCGGACATAGAAAAAGTCTACTGACCTGCTGATAACGGGCAGTAGCCGACGCTGCCCAGCAGCAACTGTAGAGCCGTCTACTTCATCGCATCTTTGCCGAATGTGGGTGCTATTTAGACCAGCCGACAATGCCTCGTCCGATCGACAGCGGCTTGCGTCGCATAGAGTGCGCGTCGGCCGCCCCCTTATGACGACATTCTTGACTAAAGCTTAAGTCTGTCTCCTGTATCCTGTCTATTAGGAGGTGCCACAGGGTGGCGAAAATATTTGCATATGAGCAAGAAGAAAGACACCGAGCGCGACCCTCTTACGGGCACTCAAGTAATGAGCACCGTCGCAACAGGCGGAGGAGGAGGCATCTTCCAGGCCCGCGTAGGAGCGCTCTACCTTGCGAACATGCTGACAGGGCTACCCACTGCCTTCAGCTTACATGGCTGCCGCGTCGAAACCGTCCGATTTGAGGCCCGCTATACCGGGGCCCATACCGACGACATCTACTGTCAGATCAGCCGCAACGGCAAGACTTGGCAGCAGTTCATCCAGTGCAAGCGCGGCCTAAACGCCACGGCTGGTGAGACAGACTTCATCGATAGCCTGCAAGGGGCCTGGCGAGACTTCCTGACGGTTGAAGGGACTCCCTTCGTTCGAGGCCTTGACGTGCTGGTGATTGCCACCATAGCGCCCGCGACCCCAGCCAATCAAGCTGCCAAACGGCTATGCGAGCTGTCCCGGGCCTCTGTTGACCTGGCGGACTTCCTCCTTAAGTTGGAGTCGAAGCTGTTTGACCGCAAGCACAGGGACACTTGGGCAGCCTTCAAAACGGTTTCTCAGGCCACCCTTGGGGACAAATACACCGAGGAGCTTGTCTTCGAGCTGCTGCAGCACCTGCGATTCGACATTCACGACCTAGCAAATGATTCATCTCAGGAACTGAGCCTCGTTCAGGCGTTGCTGACCTCTGGGCAGCCAGGCGACTCAGGCGAGGCCGTCTGGGACGGATTGTTTGCCTATGTACAAGAACATGGGATTTCGGTAGGTACAGTAACCCGACAGACTTGGTGCTCGACGGCAAAGGCTGGCCTGCAGGAAATGGTGAGCCGTCTGAGCATCCAGCGAGGCCTTGGCAGCGCTGCGGATCGCATGAGCGAGCGTGCACTGATGCAGCTGTCGCTTATATCAGCCAAGCTTCCCAATGACGCGCATATACCGCGTGGCGATTGCATCGCCCGTCTACTTGCAACCCTCGACGAACGCCAGCTGGCTATCGTGACCGGAGGCCCGGGTGCGGGCAAGTCAGCGGTTATCTCGGAGCTTGCCCCCCTGCTTCGAGAATCCGGTCCGCTCTTTTTCTTTCGAGCCGACGAACTCGAAGCGCCTAGCTTGGCTGCAGTTCAGTGCCTGCAAGGTCTGCCCGATCCGGTTCTTAGTTTGTCTGCGATGTTGCACGCAGGACGGCCCACCGTTGTCATCGATTCCATGGAGAAGATTCTCGAAGGCAGCAATCGCGGGGCTCTCGAGGAACTGCTGGCCCTCGTTCGCCAAAACAAGCAAGCGCGGCTATGCGTAACGACTCGCTCGTATGCGCTCAACAGCCTCTACTTGAACTTTCTCTCTAGCCTTGCGCACCAGGTGGTCGATGTCCCGCCGCTCACGGACGCCGAGGTGGCCGCTGCGGTCGCCGGTAGCGCGCTTGAAGACGCTGTCGCCCGAGACGCGGGTGTGCGTGAGGTGCTGAGGGCGCCGTACTACCTGAAGCTGGCTTTCACCTACATCGCTGCGCAAGGAACACTGCCTCAAGCCTCCGGCAATGACCTTCGACGCCATCTTTGGAAGGAGCGCGTTGCACCCAGCAAGAGCCCCGCAGGAATGGCGACTAGGCGCCAAGCCGCCTTTGACGAGGTTTGCTATCAGCGCACTGACCGCTTCGCGCAGTTCGTCGATGCGCCTTCAGACGCCGAGGCGGTGGCGGCGCTCATTCAAGACTCGGTCTTGGCCAAGGACAGCACCGACAGAGTAGCTCCTGCCCATGACGTGCTGGAGGACTGGTCGCTGATCTTTCGCGTGGAGCGCGAAGTGCGGTCTGCTGAACGGGACTGGGGGGCCTTGTTCGCAAAGCTAGGCTCGCACGCGGGCATGCGCCGATCATTGCGGTCCTGGACGGCCGAGAAGTCAGCTGTCGGGGATGAAGACGCCTACGCCTTGCTTGAGGCGGCGCTCAGACCTGACCCGGCGATGCCGCAGCTATGGCGCGACGAGGTAGCGATTGGGCTGCTGCGCTCAGAGCGTGTGGAAGAACTTGTCACAAAGCTTGGAAGCAGGGGCGCCTTCAACAACGCCGCACTGCTTCAACGCCTAAGCCACTTGCTGCGGGTTGCTTGCAAGGGCCCCACGTCCTTCGATTACTCACAGCTTGCTGACGATCCTGCGAACAAGGAGATCCTTGCTCGCATTGGGATGGCCGCTCCCGTAGGCAAAGCGTGGGACGTGATGATTGCGCTTGTCGCCAAGGCATTCCCGAGTTTGCCGCCTGAAGAGCACGGCTGGGTCGTTCAACTCGCCGAAGACGCGATTGCCCACAACGCGCAGTGGTGGGAGCCGTCGCACCGCGTGCTTGATGTCTTCAACCTTGCGGAGCAATTCTGTTGGCAGGATAACGACCCTTGGTATCGAGAGCGGTCACTTGGCCAACGCTTCTATACGCTCCTCTGCAGCACCTGCGGGGCAGACGGGCCTCGGTTCAAGGCCTACATCGACGCGCTCATTGAGCGGCTGGCTAAGGCAACCGAGAGCAGAGATGGTTACGCGGAAGAACGCCTCGAGTACCTTACCAACTTCAAGCACAGCAGGGAAGTAAGCTGCTTTCACCCGGAACTGGTGCGCAGGGTCTTCCAAGTCCTCTACGTTGAGACCGAACCGCAGGAACATCGAAGGTTTGGCATGAACGGCTGGGAGGCCGACATGGGCCTCACCGAGAGAGCTGCACACGCCTTCTGGCCCGCTTCGGTCATGCAGGGCCCTTTTCGGAATCTCCTACTGTTCTCGTTTGCCAAGAGCCTCATATTTGTTATCGATCTTTGCAATCACGCAGCAGAGAGTTTCGTGAGGAAATGCTCCGATCAGGTGTCATTGATTGAAGCCGCGGAAAGCCCCAATGGCAGGCCGCACATCCATGATCAGAGACTTTGGGGCGCCTACCGCGGGATGTCAGTCTCCAGCGACATCTTGGTAAGTGCTCTCATGTCTCTGGAGGAACGCCTTCTCATCGAGGCAAGGTCACAGCCTGAGCTGATCAAACACGCGCTTGAACTCATCCTCGACCGAGGCACTTCAAGCTTCACCACGAGTGTGGCGGCCAGCCTGATGACGGCTCATCCGAGTCTGGTCACAGAGAAGATGTTGGGCATCTTCAAGTGCCCGTGGTTCTTTGTCGACGACTTTTCCCGCTGCCAGCAAGAGCCGCTGGTGCTCGCGATACATGGCGGACACGATGGACTGGACGGCGAGCGGCAGAAGGAACGGATTGCAAGCAAAAATCTCCCGCACAGACGCTACAACTTGGAAGACCTAGCGCTTCAACTGCAGCTGAGTCGCTTGGACCTTCGTGATGCGATCTTTGCCATCCTGGACCAGCATAAGGCAGCCCTGCCGGCGAATCCAGAGGACGCTCAGTCCTGGCGCATTGCTCTTAAGCGCATGGATCTTCGGGAGTTGAAGGTCGGCAAGCAAGTAGAGGGTGGAAGAGCGGTGACCCTTGAAGTTGCCAACTTGGAGCCTGAGTTGCAGCAGGCAAGCGCTCGCGCGGGAGAGCACTTGCAGTGGATGGAGCGGCTGTCGGCTATTCGGCTGTGGGCAGCCTCGATAACACGACCAGACACAGTCTCCGATCCCAATCGAGCCGACAGCTTCTCCTCCCCAACGGAGGTGTATGACGAGTTCATGAAGGTCCGCATGGAGTTCACCGGTGACGACAGCGCAATGCTCATCGGCCTGCAAGACGAGCTCCCGTGCGCGCTGATTCAGCGCTGGCCAGAAAACTCATCGCCGGCCCTTCAATGGGCCCAGAACTACCTTATCGAGACAACCGCACAGAAGCCGGACAAAAAGACTTGGTTGCTACGCGGATCTATGGAGGGTGAGTTAAGGGTTCGTACCTTGCTGATCCTCGCGAGTAGAAACCCATCGCTGCCCAACATGCCGACGGCACTGGCCAACATCGTCACCGAGCCGGTTTGGGAGGTAAGGCGAGCCGCAGCCGATGGTATTTCGGATGTCTTGAGGGAACGACAGCCAGAGCTGGCCGCCATTCTCACCTGGGGTCTTGCTTACTACGCGGAGAACATGGAGACAATGATCTCGCAGTCACGCAACCGAAAGCGAGTCTTGGTCGACAGCGCTCGGGACGAAAGCTCCGAGGCTCTGTTTCGCGCCCTAGCAAACGGCAAGCCAGGCGAAATGCCAGTTCCAACGAGTCTTGCTGCCGCCAAGGAGTGGACTATCGCGCTAGCCGCCGCCAGGACAGAGTCGCCGGGGGCATGGCGTGTTAGCGCGCTCTCAACGCTGGTGCGCTTCATGGCGGATCACGAAAGAGAGCCCCGAGTCGATCACAATGACCCAGAACATGTTGACTTTGAAGCTCGCCGGGAAACAGGGGACCTTTTAGCTTTCGAGCTGCTGGCGCAGTCATCTAGGGAGGGCCCAGCTTTCGAGCTGCTGGTTTACTGTTTGAAGCACGCTCCTGAATTCAGCAATCAAGTGCTCGAGTCAACACTCGTGGCGAGCATGAGGCAGGAGTACGACAATCCTGAAGCATTCTGGCGAGTCTGGGACGAGGCCATTGATATCGTCCTTGCCGATCAGTCACTTAGGACCCACACGAAGCAGTCATATAGTAGGTTCGACAAGGCTCTTCGAACGTTGCTGTTCTGTTCGGTGCCGTGGTCGAACACGCGGTACGACTTACCTCTTCTTCAATGCCGTCCCGATTTCGTTGCGCAGTGCCTCAAGTTGGCAGGGGACAGCCGACCAACACTAGAGAACTTGCTGAGACTTATGGCTGGCATCGGGCAGACACAAGCAGTGCCTGCCGCCGTACCTCAGCTTCGAGATGCGATTCGCAGCGCCCCAGCCGACCTGTTCGATGATGGGAACTGTCTTTGGAATACGGAGACTATCTGCCGTGTAGCAGTGCATGAGCACCGTCCAGCGCTCATGCGAGACGTCACCCTGCGAAGGGCGACGCTCGATGTGCTTGACCGGCTCGTAGACGCAGGGTCCTCCCTAGCCTTTCAACTCAGAGACTACCTCGCATCTTCCGCTACGACATCTAGCGCTGCCATCGAATAATCGTCAATACCAATCCTGAAGCCCTGCGATCGGCGGAAAGTGGAACCGTGATCAATGTCTGGTGGCAAGGTTATGGCCTAAAGTTAGTGCAAGCCGACATGCTTTGAAAGGGCTTGATCGAACGTTGAGCGACGGCTTTAGGCAATGATCTCTTGACTCTGATGACCGCAATCGGTCGGCTCCAGCCCGTCACCTGCACATGCTGATCGACCGCTAACAGCCTATTTCAGCCACTCGCCCAAACTCACCCTCCACCCCGCTGCATCGTCAAATCAAAGTGCTTCATGAAGCGCTGGCGTGCATATTCTTCAATGGGTACGCTGAGCGGTTGACTGAAGGACAGACGGCCTTCTTGCCAATTCTCGAAACCTATTTAATGGGTGTACAATAAATCGCATGGGCCTTGAGTTCGACGCTGCAAAACGAGACCAGACGCTGTTGGAGCGTGGTTTGGATTTTGCCCGCGCTCAAGAGGTCTTTGAGGGCATGCACTTCACCGGGCAGGACTCAAGGATCAACTACACCGAAGACCGGTTCATCACTGTGGGTTTCTTGGATGCCCGCTTGATTGTTTTGGTCTGAACCCCACGCGGCAAAGTGCGCCGCATCATCAGCATGAGGAAAGCCAATGACCGAGAAAAAGCGCTCTACGCCCGCGCCCTGGATGGATCCGGATGACGCGCCGCCTTTGACGGCCGAGTTTTTCAAATCGGCGGAACTTTACGAAGGCAAGCAACTCAAACCCCGAGGACGCCCCAAGGCCGCCATGACCAAAGAGCCCGTCAAGCTTCGTTTGGATGCAGATGTCCTGGCCGCCTTGCGTGCCAGTGGCGAGGGCTGGCAAACGCGCATCAACGAGGCATTGCGCGCTTCCTTGAGATTGGCCGGGCAGCTCTGAAGGACCCCAAGCCAAGCCGCCAAGACTTGCGTTCTCAGGGTCATCAGAGCGAACTGGTCGCCATGGGCAAGCTTCAAAAACTGGCCCAAGGGCTTTATCACGCGCCCAAACCATCCAACTTAAGCCCATTCCCGCCTGCCGACGATCAGGTGGTGAAAGGCTTTCTGCGGGACAAGGAATTTTGGGTGTTCTCGCCCACACACTCACCCGCCACCGCGCTGCATGTAAAGATCAAAGCGCTTCATGAAGGCATAGCGCTCCTGCGCATCCAGCCCCTCCAGCGCAAAGTTCACCCGCAGGACCGGCATGCGCATGAGCGCGATCACGCGGGGCGGCATGACTTGCCAGCGCAAATGCAAACGACCTGCGCCGATGGTGGCCACTGCGGTCTGGCCTGCGTGCTGCCAAGGGCAGTCGCCCATGGCGGCGGGCAGCCAACCCAACCACTCCGCTTCGGTGCAGCCCATGTCGCGCTGAAATTGCTCGGCGTAACTCGATTGCATAAGGACTTTAAAAAGCGCTCAGCCCCCGGCCACGGGTGGCCAGATGGCCAGCACATCGCCTTCGGCCAAAGTGGTGCTGCCGCGCTCTTCGGGCGCGATGAATTTGCCGTTGACCAGCACCAAATGCACCAACTTGGGTGGCAAGCCAAAGGGTTCGATGATCTGGCTGATGCTCGCGTCCGCAGCCACCTCTAAGGTGACTTGGTTGCTGCGCCGGGCCTCGGCGGGCAAATAGTCGGTCAGCGTGGCAAACAGTTTGAAAGTGATGTTCATGCGCAAAGGCCCATCTCAATGGCCAGCACCTGAACGGCGACGCTCGTCCGCCGCCCCATTCCAGCGGCCTTGGCCTTGGGCGCAGTCCAGGTAAGCGTCCATCAATTTGGTGGGGTCTTGAACCAAGCGGTCTTTCCAAGGGCCCAAATGCACCTGGCCTTCAACCAAGCCACGCATCACGCCCACATGTTCGGTCCAGCCCACGCTGTTGCAACCCACCATCACATCGTCCTTGAACTGCAAGCTCAGGTGACGGCCAGCGGCCTTGTCGGTCAGCACCGCCGACTGGCCATCGGCCACGCCTTCCCAGTTGCCAAAACTGGTGGAGATCAAGCCCAGGGTGTCGAGCACGTTGATTTGCGTCACGCCTTTGAGCTCGGTTTTTTGGCCCACCATATTGAGCGCAGCCACACGGGCCTGCTCGGCGGCGTTGGGCTGGATGGCGCTCACAATCGTTTTACCGCTGACCATGTCAAAGGCCTCGGCGCAGTCGCCTGCAGCGTAAATGCCAGGCACATTGGTTTGCAGGTGCTCATCGGTCAACACGCCTTGCAGGCAGGTGATGCCGCTGTCTTTCAAAAAGCCAATCGCTGGGCGCACACCGGTGGCGCTGATGACCAGATCGGCCTCGACGGTTTGGCCATTGGACAGGCGCACGTGCAGCGCGCCGCTGTCGTCGTCAGACCCCAAGCCCACCGCCGCAGCCAATTTGCCGATCAAACTTTTTTCAGCCCCTTGGCTGATGGCTTCGACCTTGGTGCCGGTGAACACCTGCACGCCTTTGGCTTCGCACCAGTCGCGGATCATGCCGCCTGCAACAGGCCCCATCATGCGCGGCACCATGCGGTCGCCCATCTCCACCACGCTGAGCTTGACACCACGCGCCGCCAGCGCTTCCATGATGATGCAGCCAATGAAGCCTGCGCCCATTTGCAGCACACGGGCACCGGGCTTGGCCAAGGCTTGAATGGCCCGGGCGTCGGCCAAAGTCCAACAGGGGTGCACGCCGGGCAAATCCATGCCGTCAATCGGTGGGCGCATCGGGTGCGAGCCGGTGGCGATCAAGAGCTTGTCAAAGGCCATCGACTGGCCATTGTCCAAATGCACCGTCTTGCCCGCCGCGTCCACACGGGTCACTTTGGCCTTGACTTGCGTGATGCGCAAATCATCGAAGTGCGAGTCGCTTTTGCGCAGGTAAGTGCCGCGCTCGTCGATGTTGCCAATCAGCAGGTAAGGGATGGCCATGCGCGAGTAAGGCGCATCGGGCTCGTCGCCCACCAAGGTGATGCTGTCGGCGGGGGCGTGTTTGCGCAATGTCTCAGCGGCAATGACGCCGGCGGGGCCTGCGCCCAAAATGACGTGGTGCATGGTTCGGTCTCCAAAAACGGGCTGCGGCCCGAAGGCCGCAGGAAAGTGAAAAAAGGGATCCGCTTCAAGCTGCGCCGAGCTCAGACGGAGCCCAACGCAGTGTTCACGGATCCTGGGCACCACACTGGCGATGACAGACAGGTCAAGGCCAAGGCAGCGCGCCACCCTCTCACAGGCTCAAACGCGCCTTGGTCTCGGCCGTGGGGCGGCCTTCGCTGTCCCAGCCGCGCACGTCGTAGTACTTGGGCAACATTTCAGCCAGCATGCTCACTTTGCCTTTGGACGGACCGGTTTTGGCAGCCTCGGTCAAGAGGCGCTTGGGCAGGTTGTCGTCGGCCTTGGTAAAGCCTGCGGCGTTGTTGAACTCGCGCTCCATGTTCCAGATGCGCTCACCGATTTTTTCCAACTCTTCGGTGGTGTATTCGTCGTTACACGCCGCTTGCAGTTGCGGGGCCAAGTCGGCCACGCCCCAAGCAAAGGTGGTGAACACGCACAAACCCGACGAGTCGAAAGCGGCCGTGGCGTCTTGGAAAGCCTTGACCAACTCGGGCTTGCCTTCGTGCTCCAGCGGATCGGTCTTGACCGGGATGCCCAGCACTTCAGAAGCGATGGTGTAGCCGCGCAGATGGCAGGCACCGCGGTTGGAGGTGGCATAAGCCAGGCCAATGCCCTGGATCGAGCGGCCGTCGTAGGCAGGGAACTCTTGACCCTTGACGCTCATGGACAAGTCGGGGTGTCCATACTTGGCGGTCAGGCGCTTGGAGCCTTGACCGATCTCGATGCCAAAGCCTTCACCCTTGGCGGTGATTTCGGCAAAGTGCGCCAGCGCCTCGGCCGAGCCGAACTTGGCGTCGATGCCCAGCTGCTCTTTGGTGAGAACACCCATCTCGTACAGCTCCATGACCGCGCCCACTGTGGTGCCAAAACTGATGGGGTCGAAGCCCTCTTCGTTGCACAGCAAATTGGCGTACTGCAGGGCTTCGAGGTCATTCACGCCGTTGGCCGCTCCCAGCGCCCAAGCCGCTTCGTACTCCAGGCCGCCATTGGCACCCCAGTACTCAGGCTTGTTTTTCACAGTGAAGTGGCCTTCGTCCATCTTGCTGATGCGGCCGCAGGCGATGGTGCAACCAAAACAGGCCTGGTTGGTCACCAGGTGTTTTTTGCCGTCGGTCTCACGCGGAGTGGCCATGGCTTCGGCCGAAATGTCTTTGGCGCCTTCGAATTGCACATCGCGGTGGTTGCGGGTGGGCAAAGCGCCCATCTCGTTGATCACGTTCATCAGCACCTGGGTGCCGTAAGCAGGCAGGCCTTGGCCGGTGACGGCGTTTTCGGCCAAGATTTTCTTCTTCTCGAAGGTCACCTTCATGAAGGCCTTGGGGTCGCGGATGTTGCCCACGCCCTTGGTGCCGCGCACCGCAATGGCCTTGAGGTTCTTGCTGCCCATGACCGTGCCCACACCCGAGCGGCCAGCCGCACGGTGCAAATCGTTCACCACTGCGGCGTAAAGCACGCCGTTTTCACCGGCCTTGCCAATGCTGGAGACACGCACCAACGGGTCTTGCAGGCTGCTTTTGAGGACCTCTTCGGTCTTCCAGACACTTTGACCCCACAAATGCGAGGCGTCGCGCAGCTCGGCGTCGTCGTCGTTGATGTAGAGGTAAACCGGCTTGGCCGATGCGCCTTCAAAGATGATCATGTCCCAACCGGCCATTTTCAGCTCAGCGCCCCAGTAGCCACCCGAGTTGGAGCAAGCGATCGCGCCGGTCAGCGGACTCTTGGTGATGACGGTGTAACGGCCACCGGTGGAGGCCATGGTGCCAGTCAGTGGGCCGGTGGCCCAGATGATTTTGTTGTCGGCCGACAACGGATCGACTTTGGGGTCGACTTCGCTGACGAGGTATTTGCTGCCCAGACCACGCGAACCGATGTAGGCACGTGCCCACGCCATGTTCAGCGGTTCGGATTTGACGGTGCCCGCAGTCAGGTTGACGCGGAGAATTTTTCCAGCCCAAGACATGTTGATGCTCCTTGTAGGTGCTTGAATTAAGCGGCTAAATTTAGGCGGCCGAGGGCTGATTGCCCAACTTGTCGGCCCACTGCTTCATCTTGTCGATGCCAGTCCAGTTGGCGTCCACAAAGGTGATGGCACCGGTGGGGCAAGCCTCGACGCAAGCCGGGTCGCCACCGCACAAGTCGCACTTTTGCACCTTGCCGGTTTCCTGCACATAGTTGATGGTGCCAAACGGGCAGGCGATGGTGCAGACCTTGCAGCCCACACAGGTGGATTCGTTGACCACTTTGGCGCCGGTGGCTTTGTCCACGGTGATGGCTTCCACAGGGCAGGCGTGCAGGCACCAGGCTTCGTCGCACTGGGTGCAGGTGTAGGGCACTTTTTTGCCGGTGTGATGGAAATC
>NZ_JBIKIL010000127.1:0-10983 GCF_044361645.1 Limnohabitans sp.
CCGAGGGCATCGCTGTGGCCATGATCGCGTTGGACAGAAACCCGGCGATTCGCTTGGCTATTCTGACGGGTGCGGGCGGCATGTTTTGCTCAGGCATGGATCTGAAAGCCTATGTCCGTGGCGAGTCGCCCTTCATCGATGGCCGCGGCTTTGGCGGACTGTGCAGCAAACCACCCCAAAAGCCGCTGATTGCAGCGGTCGAGGGTTTTGCGCTGGCTGGAGGGTTTGAGCTGGCCATGGCTTGCGACCTCATCGTGGCGGGCGATGGCGCACGCTTCGGCACGCCCGAGGTCAAGGTTGGATTGATTGCCGGTGCTGGCGGGCTGCTGCGCACGCCTCGCCAGATTCCGCAACGCGTTGCCATGGAAATGGCCCTGACGGGCGAGATGATCAGCGCAGCGCGCGCCTATGAGTTGGGGCTGGTCAATCGTGTTGTGGCTTCAGGGGGGGCTTTAACTGCCGCCATGACGCTGGCGCGCGTCATTGCAGCCAATGGACCGCTCGCCGTAGCCGCCAGCAAGAAAGTCATCTGCGAGTCGCAAGACTGGTTGTCCAGCGACATGTTTGCTCGGCAAGAACCCTTGCTCAAAGCGATCGCCAAGAGCAAAGACGCCCTGGAAGGCGCAACCGCTTTCGCTGAAAAGCGCCGTCCGAATTGGCAGGGCTGCTGAGCGACGATCAAGCCATCGAGCTGTTTTGCACAATTTTCTTTGGAACTGACATGAATACCCTGGTTCGTTACGACTTGAACAACGATGTGGCCACGCTTCGCATGAACGACGGCAAAGCCAACGTCATGAACATCGCCATGCTGGCAGCCCTGAATGAGGCGCTGGATCGCGCAGAAAAAGAAGCCAAGGTGGTGGTCTTGTATGGCCGTGCAGGGTCCTTCTCGGGTGGTTTTGATTTGGGGGTTTTCAAGCGTGGCGGCCCCGATGTGCAGACCATGTTGGAAGCGGGAGTGCGCCTGTGCGCGCGCTTGGTGGACTATCCACTGCCGGTGATCGCCGCTTGCACGGGTCATGCGGTTGCGCTGGGGGCTATTTTGCTGCTTTCATGCGACCTGCGTGTCGGTGTTGATGTGGGCGCCCGATTCCAGATCAATGAGGTACGGTTAGGCATGGTTTTGCCGCGAGTCACTGTGGAGGTCTGTCGCAGAAAGCTGGCGCCAGCGCAAATGCAAACCGCGACAACGCTGGGTATGCCCTTTACACCAGCGACCGCATTGCTGGCGGGCTTTGTCGACGAGCTGGTGCCCGCTTACGCGATGCAAGAAACTGTGCAAAGGCATTGCAAAGATCTTCTCATACTGGACTCGAAGTCTTTTGCCCTGAACAAGCGCCGCATCAATGCGCAGGTGATTGAAGCCATGAACGTCGCCATCCAGGCTGACATGGCGCAATGGCAGGCGCAACACATGGGTATGGAGGTAATCTGAAATGACCAATAAAACAAACATGCTGGCCCTTCAACGTCTTTACCACTGGGAGGCGACTTCGCCCCACCGCGTGTGCTTCACACAGCCTGTCGGGCAGGGTGTGGTCCAGACCTTCACTTGGTCTGAAGTTACGCATCAAGTGCGCTGCATGGCCAACCATCTTCTGTCGCTGGGCTATACGCCCGGCAGTCGGATCGCGATTTGGGGCAAAAACACCGCCCACTGGCTCATGGCCGATTGGGCCATCTGGATGGCCGGTCATGTATCCGTGCCGTTGTATCCCACGCTGGCCACCAAGACGGTGCGGCAAATTCTGGACCACAGTGGCGCATGTCTGATGTTTGTCGGCAAGCTCGATGATGCGGATGCGATGAGGGCAGGGGTTCCTGAACAGCTGCCTTGCATCAACTTGCCCTTAAGCCCTCAATGGCCTGGTGCAGACTGGTCAGAGATCGTTCGTTTGCAGGCCCCCCTTGCGGGCCAAGTTGTTCGTCCCGCGCAAGACCTGTGCACGGTGATGTACACCTCGGGCACCACCGGCAATCCCAAAGGCGTGATGCACAGTTTTGGCACATTACAAACGATCATTGCGCAGGGGCTGGAGCGCATTCCTCTGAACGAGAACGACAGGATGCTGTCTTATTTGCCACTGTCGCACATCGCTGAACGGGGCCTGGTTGAGCACATGCTGTTGGCCACGGGCATGCAAGTCTTTTTTGCGGAGTCGCAAGAGACGTTTGCACAGGACTTGCAACGCGCGCGCCCTACATTTTTCTTTTCTGTGCCCAGGTTATGGCTCAAGTTTCGCGAAGGTGTCAACGCCAAAATGCCGCCTAAGAAGCTGGCCTTGTTGCTCAAAATTCCACTGATCAATCGGATCGTTCAGAAAAAGATATTGACCGCATTGGGTCTGGACCAATGCCGTGTGGCCGCAGGAGGCGCTGCGCCCATGCCGCCTGAATTGTTGCGCTGGTATGGCGCACTGGGTTTGAACCTCATCGAGTTGTATGGCATGACCGAGAACGGGTGCACCCATGCGACCGATGTGCACAGCCCAATGCCGGGCAGTGTGGGTAAAACACTGAACGGGGTGAAATGCCGTCTTGACCCTGAGACCAGCGAAGTGCAGGTGCTTTCGCCGGGGTTGATGTTGGGTTATTTTCTGGAACCGGAATTGACCGCCCAAGCCTTTACGTCGGATGGCTGGTTGCATACCGGAGACAAAGGTTCGGTCGATGCGCAGGGCAACCTCAAGCTCACGGGGCGGGTGAAAGATTTGTTCAAAACGAGCAAGGGCAAATACGTTGCACCTGCAGGCATTGAGGCCTTGTTGGCCTTGGTCCCCGGCGTGGAAGCTTGTTGTGTCGTGGGCGCCAATTTGGCCCAACCGCTGGCCATGCTGGCGCTGACACCTGAACGGCTCACACAAGCGCTAGAACCTGAAGAGCGGCAACACATGCAAGCGGCCTTCGGACGTGAACTTGTGCGGATCAATCAACAACTCGATCCGCATGAACGCCTGTCTTGCCTGGTGATCGATCACAAGCCCTGGACCGTGGAATCGGGTTTCATCACCCCCACCTTGAAAGTCAAGCGCAACCAAATTGAAGCGGTGTATGGTCCATCGTTTGAAGCTTGGTCCGAAGTTCAAAAATCCATCGTCTGGCTGAAGGCTTCTGCCCCATCCACCCATTCCTGATGACGACTCAAGCAAAGGAGCACCCCATGAAAACACGCATCACTGAACTCTTGGGCATTCGCCACCCGATCATGCAAGGAGGCATGCACCACGTCGGCTATGCCGAGCTGGCATCGGCTGTCTCCAACGCCGGGGGCTTGGGCATCATCACGGGCTTGACCCAGAAGACCCCTGAGTTGCTGGCCAAAGAAATTGCGCGCTGCCGCGAGATGACCGATCAGCCCTTTGGTGTGAACCTGACCTTTTTGCCCGCCTTCACTGCGCCCCCGTATCCGGAATACATCCGGGCCATCATCGAAGGCGGTATCAAAGTGGTGGAAACCGCCGGTCGCAACCCGCAGGCCTACATGCCTGCATTGAAGGCGGCGGGTATCAAGGTGATCCACAAATGCACCTCGGTCAGACACGCCCTGAAGGCTGAAGAAATCGGCTGTGATGCGGTCAGTGTGGATGGCTTTGAGTGCGGCGGTCACCCCGGCGAGGACGATGTGCCCAACTTCATCTTGTTGCCCCGTGCGGCAGAAGAACTCAAAATCCCGTTTCTGGCCTCGGGTGGCATGGCCGATGGCCGCAGCTTGGTGGCGGCTTTGGCCATGGGCGCTGACGGCATCAACATGGGCACCCGCTTCATTGCCACGCAAGAAGCGCCGGTGCATGAAAAAGTCAAGCAGGCCATTGTGGCCGCCAGCGAGCTGGACACCACGCTCATCATGCGTTCCATCAGGAACACCGAGCGTGTGCTGATGAACGAGGGTGTCAAGCGTGTTCAGGCCATCGAACGCGAAAAAGGCGCAGCCCTAAGCATCAACGACATCATGGAACATGTGGCCGGCGTTTACCCCAAGGTCATGAATGATGGCGATCTGGATGCAGGTGCCTGGAGCTGCGGCATGGTGGCCGGTTTGATCCATGACGTGCCCACTTGCCAGGATCTGATCGATCGCATCATGGCTCAAGCGGATCAGCTGATCCGTCAGCGGCTCGGTGGCATGTTGGCATGAGTAACCTAGGCATCACAGTTGAATTGACGGCTGATAACTTTTCAACCATCCTTGGATGAGGAGATAAAGCATGGAATTTTCAGAACTCATCAAGGCTCGCAAAAGCGTTCGCGGTTACCAACAAAAACCGGTCCCCCGTGAGGTGATCGAAGAGATCCTGTCGGTGGCCAAGTGGTCGCCCTCGTCGATGAACACGCAGCCCTGGCATGTGCATGTGGTCACGGGCGAACCACTGGATCGGATTCGCCGGGGCAACACCGAAAACATGGTCAAGGGTGTGCCACCCAAGCGCGACTTTCCGATGAAAGAGTCCTACGAGGGCATCCACCGCAAGCGCCAGGTGGACATCGCGATTCAGCTGTTTGATGTGATGGGCATCGCCCGCGACGACAAAGAGCGCCGCACCGATTGGGTGATGCGCGGTTTTCGCCAATTCGATGCGCCCGTCTCGCTGGTGCTGACCTACGACAAATACCTCGAACCCGCCGCCATCAGCCAATTTGATTTGGGGGCTTTGTCGCACGCCATCGTGCTGGCCGCCTGGGAGCGGGGTCTGGGCACTGTGATCAACGGGCAGGGCATCATGCAGTCGGCTGTGGTGCGCGAGCACGCGGGCATTCCGGATGACCAGAACATCATGATCTGCATCGCCTTGGGCTACCCGGACGAAGACTTTGTGGCCAACACCGTCAAGTCGGTGCGCGAAGACGAAGCCAACTTTGTGCGTTACGTCGGTTTCTGAACCTCTCCTTGATCAGGTCGCCACCTTGCGATGGCGGCCTTTTCTTTCCGTCTCTTAAATTGAACACCCCATGAACTTGAGCAAAGAAGAGCTGGCTTTTCGCGACGAGGTGCGCGCCTTTTTGGCGGCCGAGTTGACCGACGAAATCCGCCTGGGCGGTCACCGCACCTCGGGCATTTTTGCGGACTACGAGGTTGGCATTTCGTGGCAGCGCATTTTGGCCAAGCGAGGTTGGTCTGCGCCGCACTGGCCAGTGGAGTGGGGTGGCTGCGGCTGGACGCCGAGGCAACATGACATTTTTGCCAGCGAGATGGCGGCGGCAGATGCCCCCAAGGTCTCGCCCCTGGGCTTGGTGATGGCCGCGCCCGTGCTGGTGGCCTTTGGCACGCAGGCCCAAAAAGAGCGCTGGCTGCCCGACTTGCGCAATGGCGTGAGTTACTGGTGTCAGGGTTACAGCGAACCGGGCTCGGGCTCCGACCTGGCCTCGCTGCAATGCCGCGCCCGCCGCGAAGGCAACGAATGGGTGATCAACGGCTCCAAAATCTGGACCACCCACGCCCACCGCGCGACGCACATGTTTTGCTTGGTGCGCACCGACAGCAGTGGCAAGCCCCAGCAAGGCATCAGCTTTTTGATGTTCGAGCTGAACAACCCGGGCATCCAGATCCGGCCGATCATCAGCATCTCGGGCGACCACGAGTTCAACCAGGTCTTTTTTGACGAGGCCCGCGTGCCCGCTGACGCCCTGATCGGCGAAGAAAACCAAGGCTGGACGATTGCCAAATTCTTGTTGGAACATGAACGGGGCGGTTCGTCTGCGCCGTTCTTGCGGGGGCGTTTGGCCCGGTTGCACGAGTCGTTGAGTGAGGCGTTTGCCTCATCAGGACCGTCTGACTCTGAGCACGAAGACATCGCCTTGACCTTGGCCAATGCACAGTGCCGCATCGACGCCTTGCACGCCTGGGAACAACAGGTGCTGACGGCGCGCATCGGCGGCGGCAAGCAGCCTTGCTGGATGCCTGCTGCGCCGTCCATGGGCAAGGTGCTGGCGACCGAGCTCAAGCAGCACCTGACCGAGTTGGGCTTGGACATTGCTGGCGCCTATGGCGCCAGTAGCCTGACCATCGAGGAGGCAGCTGCCCATGCATTGCCTGTGCCTGAGGAGTCGGTGTTTGCCACCCGTGCGTATTTGAACGACCGCGCTGCCTCGATTTATGGCGGCACCAACGAAGTCCAACGCAACCTGATCGCTCGCCACCTTTTGGGCGCCGAAGTGGTGGAGCCAGTGGTGCCCACCGACGAAACGCAGGCCATGTTGCTGGCCAGTCTGCAAGGCTGGCTGCAAGACAAGCTGCCTTTTGACAAGCGCGCACAGATGATCGCCTCACCTGAAGCGATTGCACCGCTGTGGCAAGGCTTGAGCCATGAGCTGGGCCTCTTGGGCGCGGCACTGCCCGAACACTTGGGTGGCATGGGCGGTGGTTTGCCCGAACAAATGCTGATCTGCCAAGCCTTGGGTGCGGCTTTGGTGGCCGAACCCTACAGCAGCACTGCTGTGCTGGGTGCGAGCTTGCTGCAAGCGTTGGGCGACCCGGCAGCCGATGCTTTGCTGCAAGGCTTGGCCGAAGGCCAAGTGCGCTTGGCCGTGGCGGCGCTGGAGCCTGCAGGGCGGACTGACCTGAGCCGGGTGCAGACCCGTTTGCACAACTCGAACGGCCAGTGGCACATCAGCGGGCGCAAAGCTCTGGTGCGCGGCGCAACCGGGGCCACGCATTGGCTGGTGAGCGCACGAGACGAATCGGGCCAACTGCGCATTGTTCTGATCGACCCAGCAGCCCGCGGCGTGCAGCGGCGCAATGTGCGCTTGATCGACGGTGCTTGGGCCTCTGAGCTGGCCTTTGATCAAACGCCCGTGCACGCCGTTTTGGGCCAGGGCGATGCGCAGGCCGCACTCACGCAAGCCTGGGACACGGCCACTTTGGCCGCAGATGCCGAGGCCGTGGGTGTGATGCAGGCCCTGATGCGCGACACGCTCAACTACACCAGTCAGCGCAAACAGTTTGGCCAGACCTTGGCGGCCTTCCAAGTCCTGCAACACCGCATGGCCGACATGTACATGGCCTTGGTGCAAGCTGCGGCGGCGGTGGGTGCTTGTGCCGATGTGCTGGGCGACAGCTCAGAGCGCCGCGCCGAGCGGGTGTCATCGGCCCATGTGACGGTGCTGCGTGCAGCACGGCTGGTGGGGCAGGGCGCGGTGCAGTTGCACGGCGGCATGGGCATGACCGACGAGCTGGCCGTGGGCCATGGCTTCAAGCGGCTGACGGTGATCGAGCAGCAGTTTGGCGGGGTGGCGCAGCACTTGCGGCGGGTGGCGGGTTTGTCCCAACCCTGAGCCTCTGGGTGTTTACCCCCGCATCAACTTCTGAATCAAATCCGCAGCCCCTGTGGCCTCGTATTTGCGCATGAGTTTGACGCGGTAAATCTCCACCGTGCGGTGGCTGATGCCCAGAGCTTTGCCAATTTCTTTGCTGGTCAATCCGTCCATCAGGTGCGCGGCGACTTCGCGTTCGCGGGCGGTGAGTTCGGCCTTCACGGGTTTGCGGGCCGAGAGGTCTTCAAAGGTCCAGATACCGGCCTCGTGCGGGGCGTCGCGGTTCAGGGCGCGGCCGGTCACATGGCACCAGAATGTTTCGCCTTTGAAGCGGCCGTCGACCCTTTTCATGATGCGGTCGTCGGCATACACGCCTTTGGCGTTCAGAATGGGCGCGATGCGCTGGCCGGTGCGTTCGTATTCGTCGGCGCTGGGGTAAAGCAGCTGGAAGCTCTGGCGGATCAGTTGTGCCTTGTTCAAACCAAACATCTCGCACACGCGCACATTGCAGTCGACGATGGCGCGGTTGCGCGACAGCACCATGCCTATCGGGGCCAAGTCAAAAGCGAGGCGGTAGTCGATGTCTGGGGTCATGGTTCTGGGGTAGAACGTGCCTGTCCGTGTCTCATGGATAACCAGTAGCAGATGGCGATAAACCAAGGGCAGACCATTACGAAAAAGCACGTAGTTGAATACGTAGTATCGTAATGCTCTCAAACACCTCATGGAGATTGGCGTGAACAAGATTTTTCCTTCCGCAGCCGAGGCCTTGAAGGGCATCGTGGCTGACGGGCAACTCATTGGCGTGGGCGGTTTCGGCCTGTGCGGCATCCCTGAAGCCTTGATTGCGGCGCTGCGTGACAGCGGCGTGCAAAACCTGACGGCCATTTCCAACAATGCCGGTGTGGACGATTTCGGCCTGGGCATTTTGTTGCAGACCCGCCAGATCAAAAAAATGATCGCCTCGTATGTGGGCGAAAACAAAGAGTTTGAGCGCCAATACCTGGCTGGCGAACTGGCCTTGGAGTTCACACCCCAAGGCACCTTGGCCGAAAAACTGCGTGCGGGCGGTGCGGGCATCCCGGCTTTCTTCACCAAAACCGGTGTGGGCACCTTGGTGGCCGAAGGCAAGGAGCTGCGTGACTTTGACGGCGAGACCTATGTGATGGAGCGCGCTTTGCTGCCCGACGTGTCGCTGGTCAAAGCGCACCGCGCCGACAAGTCCGGCAACCTGCAGTTCCGCTACACCTCGCGCAACTTCAACCCGGCTGTGGCCATGGCGGGCAAGGTTTGTGTGGTCGAGGTCGAAGAGATCGTGGAAACCGGTGACATGCACCCCGACAGCGTGCACCTGCCCGGCATTTATGTGCACCGCATCGTGTTGAATGCGAAGCCGGAAAAGCGCATCGAAAAGCGCACCATCACTGAAAAGGCGGGAGTTTGATATGAGCTGGAGTCAAGACCAAATGGCCGCCCGTGCGGCCCACGAATTGGAAGACGGTTTTTATGTCAACCTGGGCATCGGCATCCCCACGCTGGTGGCCAACTTTGTGCCGGCCGACAAGGAGGTTTGGCTGCAAAGCGAAAACGGCATGTTGGGCATTGGCACCTTTCCCAACGAAGATGAGGTGGATGCTGACCTGATCAACGCCGGCAAACAGACCGTGACCACCATCAAGGGCTCGTCGATTTTTGGCAGCGAGCAGTCGTTCGCCATGATCCGGGGCGGCAAGATCAACCTGTCCATCTTGGGCGCGATGCAGGTCAGCGAAAAGGGCGACCTGGCCAACTGGATGATCCCCGGCAAGATGGTCAAGGGCATGGGCGGCGCCATGGACTTGGTGGCCGGCGTGAAACGCGTGATCATCTTGATGGAACACGTGGCCAAGAAAAAAGACGGCACCGTGGACCTGAAAATTTTGCCCCACTGCACCTTGCCCTTGACGGGCGTGGGCGTGGTGGACCGCATCATCACTGACCTGGCCGTGATGGACGTGACCGAGGCGGGCTTGAAAGTGGTGGAATTGGCACCGGGCGTGACACCTGAGGCGCTGCAAAGCCAAACCGGCGTGCGCTTGATTTTCTGAACAGACCGTTTTGCCAGATCAAAAAAAACCGCAACTTGTTGCGGTTTTTTTAATTTTTTTCGCTTGAAAAGCATCAATTCATCAATTTATCTATAAATATTCATTATTTAGGTGTTTTTATGTATTGTTTGGTTTAATAAAATGTGGAGAATAGAGTTTTTTTGGCGAACTTCATGTCCAACCCACACCCCTACCCTGACCGCGTGCGAGGCGAATTGTTGTGTCAATGGCGCACTTCTCAGCAATGGGAGTTGAGGGTGTTGGCCCAAAGTGCCAATTTGTCGGTGGCACAGTTACGTGAGCTGGAGTCGGGTGGGTCAAGCTTGTTTTACACGCCCGCCATCAAAGAGGCGGCGGCTCGCAAAGTGGCTCGTTTGTTGGGCGAAGACCCAGATGCGGTGATTGCCAAGAACGGCGATGCGCCGCCGCCCGTCTTGCCTTCCGTGGTCGACGATTTGGTGGCGTTGACCTGCAAAAAACCACCCTATACCTCTTCCTTGTCCTTTTTATGGCATCACTCTGCTTTGCTGTATTTGCCAGCAGTGCTGGTGCTCGGTTTTTTGGCTTCGCAATGGCTTCATGAGAACTGGCAAAACGGTGGCGAGCAGCAGTTTTGGAAGAAAAACAGTCTCCAGAGCGTAACGCCAGAGGCGCTTGTTCCTTTTGCACCCAGCCTGCCAGTGCCAGTGAACTCGCCAACCATCGAATCCCTGCCCCAGCAAGACCAAAAAATACCAGACCAGTTGGTCGTGCAGCAGGCTGAACCGCAAACATTGGCCGACACAATGCCGCCTTCTTCCAGCCAAGGGTATGCCTCAAGCGCCTTGGTTTCTTTGCCAGCATCAGCCCACAGAAACCCTGACAGTTTGTGTCAGACCAGTTCACCAGACACCGTGCTCACGCCCTCGAGCCCTAGAAAATCCGGCAACATGGTGCACATCGTGGCGCAGAAAACCGGTGTGGTTTGTGTGGAAGACGCTGATGGTCAGCGCACACTCGTTTCGCTCAAAACCAACGAGGCACGCAGTGTCTATGGTGCGCCCCCATGGCGGGTGCATTTTGAGATGCCCGAACAAGCGCAACTTTATTTCCAGGGTGTCCGTTTGCGCATGCCAAACCCACAGCTGATGGCAGTGGCTCTGCACGAAGGGTCCAAGAAACCGCAGTGACTTGGGATTGCTGCTGCTTTGATGGTTGGGGGCTTGCAAGCCCCCAAATGCCGAAGGCCCCGTGAGGGGCCTTCTTTTTGTTTCAGCGTGTTTGGAGCGGGAGAAGGGAATCGAACCCTCGTTATTTGCTTGGGAAGCAAAAGTCCTACCATTAAACGACTCCCGCAATCTGGCCATTGTACTGTCTGAAGTCTGCGCGGCGGTGTTGGCAAAAGAGGTCGGTCCGCAGTGTAAAAACAGCGGCAAGAAAAGCAGCAAGAACAGCCGATGGGGTTTTGGCCTTGCCGCGGTGTGGCTGGCGTGCGCAGGGCACTTTTCTTATTTGTGGATGTCGCCCATGCACAGGTATTTGATCTCCACATAGTCGTCGATGCCATGGTGCGAGCCTTCGCGGCCCAGGCCCGACTGCTTCATGCCGCCAAAAGGCACATGCTCGGTGGCCAAAATGCCCACGTTGATACCGACCATGCCGTATT
>NZ_JBIKIL010000114.1:0-11901 GCF_044361645.1 Limnohabitans sp.
ACCCAGCGGCTGGGGGGTGTGAACTCGCTTTGCCCACCCGGAAAGCGCAGGCGCGCAAATGAGGTGAGCGCCTGACGCATGACCGGATGCCCCAAATGCAGGAGGACCGTGTCCAAGGAGGGACGGAACACCTGACGGCCATTGACCACATGTATGAAATGCTGGTTATCAAACACCAACCAGGGCATAGCACCGGCCACACCTTTGCGCGAACCCAACCGCAGGCTGTCATCCACAACGGCTTGCCAACGAGTTGGCAGGGGTGCACGAAGGCGCATGCGGCCCTGTGCGTCCGGGCCATCAAGTGGGTCTTGCGTGGCGCCTATGCCCAGCGCTATACGCAAGGTTTCTTGCAATGTTTGCGGATTCAAGTCCAGATCCACCAGCAGTTGCTCAAGCCGGGCGAGCTCCTCATGGCCCTGCTCCACCGTGTGGACCTTGGCATCGTCAGATGCACGCTGGCGGGTGCTGATTTCGCGCTCCAAGTCATTCAGAACGTCTTTGTCTTCGTTGAGCTCCAACATGCGCCGCTGGAAGGCTGCGTCGAACAGTTCGCCCACCGAGCCAAGGTCTTCGCGAATTTCATTGACCTTTTGCAGGACCCTGGCAACAAAGGCCAAGTCGGCATCGTCGTCGCTGGCGAAGTGGTAAATGGTGACGTCACGGGCCTGGCCGTGGCGGTCAATACGGCCGTTGCGCTGTTCCAGGCGGGATGGATTCCATGGTATCTCGAAGTGCATCAACAGGCGCGCCGTGTGCTGCAGGTTCAAGCCTTCAGAGGCAGCATCGGTCGCCAGCAGGATCTGTACCGGCGAGGTTGGGTCATTGAATGACAACTTGATGCGTTCGCGGTCGTCGTCATGCATGCCGCCGTAGAGTTGAATGATGGCGCCAGAGTCACCAAACTCGGCAGCCAAACGCTGCGAAAGGTAGTCCAGTGTGGTTTTGTATTCAGTGAAAACAATCAAACGCTCATCACGATTCCAGGCATCGGCGTTGCGCAGGCGCTGAGCGATCAAGTCTTTTAGTCGGTCAAACCGGGCATCCACCTTTGGCACTTTGGATACCACGGGAAGCTCGGTCAACTTGAGTGCACGCAAGGCGGCATCCACTGCTTCAACCTCAGGTGCCAAGGCGCCAAGGTAGGGCCGCATCCATGCGCCCACCACGCGGGTGGCATGCAGGCTGCGGCTGTCACGCTCCTGGTCGTCGTCAATGTCTTCTTGCACCGCCCGACGGGCGGCCAGAACTTCACTGGCGGTAGTGGCTTCGCTTTCAGCCAAACCAACTTTGAAGCGCAACCAGCTGTCTGCGAAGGTCACCGAGCTTGAAAGCAAGCGCTTGCGCAGTACTTCGATGGCGAAATTCAGCACCATGCGGGCCTCTGGGGCGGCAATGATCTGCCGCTTCAGGGCTAAGCAGAAGGAGCGGACCGCTATGGACAGATCCTTTTCGGCCTTGGCAAAGTACAGGGGCAAGGGCTCCAGGTAGCGGGTGGCGAAGCGCTGTGGGCGACCCGCCTCTTTGTCTTGGGTGTTGATCTCGCTTTTGAGGCGGCGAATCAATACATCGCCAATCATTTGCCGCTCTTTGTCAGTGAAGGCAGGTGTCCGCGTGAAGCGGACCGGGTCAAGTTGTTCCAACAGGCCGGAAAAGCACCGGGTATGGCCGTTGTGCGGTGTGGCAGTCAAAAACAGCCGATGTTCAAACCACGGCGTCAACAAGCGAAGCATTTCGGCCAGGTCACTGTCCTCGCCGAAATTGGACGGCATGAGGTTGTGCGCCTCGTCAACTATGAGCAGATCCCAAGGCAATTGGGCTCCCTGAAGGGCTTGGGTAGACCGGCAGTTGGCAATGAACTGCTCCAGTACATCGGGTTGGCGCAGGTAATGGTAGGAGGTGATGATGCGCGGCAAGGCGCGCCAGGGGTTGGCATCCAGCCCCATCTCTTTTTGCAGTTTGTGGGTGGCGGCCTTGTCCACAATGTCAAAGCCCAAGGAGAACTTTTCATCCATTTCCTGCTGCCACTGCGTGCGCAGTGAAGCCGGAGTGATGATCAGTACGCGCCGAATGCGCCGCTGCCGCACCAGCTCAGCCAGGATCAAACCCGCTTCCACCGTCTTGCCCAAGCCCACGTCGTCGGCCAACAATAGGGAGACGCGGGGCATACGCATGGCCCGCGCTAAGGGCACCAACTGAAAGTCGTCAGCACTTACGGCCCCATATACAGGTGCGGTGGGCACTGGTTCACCGCGTTTGTGGTGCGACTCAGCTGAGAGAAAGGGGGTGATCGCCGTCCAGCGGGTGGCACGTTGTAAAGCCAAAAACTCCCGCATTCTCATGGGCGCGTCGACATCCACGCGAGGGAGCGCGTTCGGCTCTAGCACCACGGGCTGGCGCTCGCGCTCCCAAAGCAAGGTCTCCTCTGCGTCGCCATCGGAGTCGCTGAACTCGATAGTGACCAAATGGAGCAGTGCAGAGGTTTTGCTGGCTGCGAAGGGCGCTACACCAGAGATGACACCACGACGATTACGAACTGTAGCCAGCATTCCCACTCTGGGGACATTTACTAAAACCGTTTCAGACATCAGATACCTAATGAAAATTGAACGTAAGCGAGGGCTCTTGGTAAGAGTCAGTTCAGATTGAATAATGAGCCAGATGGGTGCATGGTTGCCGATTCCCTTGCGAGCTATGCCGCTGAAAGCAGGTATGAGCAAAAAGCCATACATCGTGAACCTGGTCACAGCACTTTTCGATGAGTGTGTAGTGGTGCTTGACTGTTGTGATCATGAGTCTGTTGGGATGGCCTAAAGCAGAGTGCAAATACGGTGCCTGATGGAAGTCACATTGCAAGCTTGAAAAATCACCGAAATACTCGGTGGTCTTGTTAAATTGAATATTCGACACGATGCTCCCGAGATTGGCTTGAATTACCGCCAGGCTGGCTTATGTAGTACAAATTGCTGTCCTGGCGGGTAATTCTGCCCTGAAAAGGCGCATCTCCGTCAGAGACTCATCGAATTTCAATACATCAGAGAGACGAATCGTCTGGCCCGTTGCGCCCACTTCCATCTTCCGACATTTTTCGCGATCTAGAGCACGCTTCTTTACCAAAGAAGTCATTAAGTTTGAACATTCAAAGCCCCTTCGATTGAGCTGCGTCGTGAGAAATGCATTGTTGAATTTTTTGATTGGTTGGTGAGGAATTGCCACTCACCCCACCATCGCCCACATCTCAAGCGGCGACACCCCAATCGCCCCCCTGCCCTGCGCCTGCGCCAGCAGCTCGCGGTCTTCGGTGACAACCAGGCGAGTGGTTTGGGTGCCGCGATAAACCTCAGATTGCAGGTTTTCCAGAATGCGGCCATCGGCCCGGTCAGAGCCTTTTCCGCCAGAAAACCAAACCCGCAGGTTGTCGGTTTCGCTCCAGTGTTGGTCGTCAGGGCTGTCAAACCAAATGTCCGCTTCCAGCAGCGGGTGCAATGCGGTCAGGGTTTTGACCCGCTCTATCAGCAAGGCGCGGGCTTGGGCGGTTGGCCCCTGACCAACTTTGAAGTAACTGGCCCCAATGAGGGGTTTGAGCTTGGGCAAGAGGTTGTGGCCGTCGATCAACAGGCGGCAGGGGCGGGCGTGCCGCAGGCAGTCGGCCAGGTGCTGAGTGGGTGTGACGGGCGGGGAAATGTCTTTAGGGTCGGGGTGGTGTTCGGCATAGATGGCCATGACCTGGCGGTCAATCAGCGCATAGGCTTGTTGGCACAGGGGCAGGCCCCAGGCTTCGGCCAGCATGGTGCGTTCCAGCGCTTTTTTGTGGTTTTGCAGGGCGTCGATGTCGTGCAGGGTGTTCAGGGTCTGCGCCAATGCCCGCAGTTGGGGGGCTTGCGGCTGTAGGCTGGTTTGGTTCAAGCGGGCTTCGGTGGTGGCAATGTGGGTGGCCAGCGCCCGGATTTCTTCAGCCAGCTGGGGCAAGGGGCGCAGGGCTTCTTGCTGGGCGGTTTGAAGTGCGGCCAGCAGGCTGCGGGCCTGGGCCAGTTCTTCGGTGACTTGGGCGCGGGTGCCGTAACGCTTGTCCTGTTGCGCTTGCCGGGTCAGCATTTGTTGGGCGCGGTCCAGCGCGTTTTGATTGGCGGGCAGGCTTTCGGCCAGACTTTCGATAGGGGCCAGCCAGGGGGCCAGGCGGTGCTGCAGTCCGTCGGCAATGCCTTGCGCGATGCTGGTGCGCCATTGGCTTTGCAGGGCACCCAGCTCGCTGCTCAGGGTGTTGGCGCGGCTGGTTTGCACCGCCAGGTCGGTGGCCAGTTTGGTGCTCAGGATTTGCAGCTTATCGCGTTCGGCGGCCAGGGCATTGCGCTCTTTTTGGATTTGGCGATAGGGCGTGCTGGCCAGGATGTCGCGCTCTTGCTGCTCTTTGCTGAGGGCAGGCGCGGCAATTTTGGCGGTGGTGCCTGCTGGGCGTGGTGTGGGCGCTTGGTAAGGCGTGTCTTGCAGCACTGGGCGCAGGGTGTCGAGCAGCGGTTTGAATCGGAGCTTGAATGTGTCTTTTTCCTGCAGCTTGGCTTTCGCAGGGTCTTTGATGGGCTTGGCCAGTTCTTCATGGGCCATTTTGCGCACGGTTTCTCGGCTGTCCAGCAGCATGGCCGTGAGGATGGGCACACGGCCAAAGTGGTCCACCAGCGCGGGCAGGCCTTGCTGCAGGACTTTGTCGCTGAGCACGTCGATCAGCGATTCAGACAAGGTGGCCGTGCGCAAGATGTCCAGGATGGGCGGTGGGGGTGATTTGAGTTGCAGCTTGGCCAGCACGCGTTGGCGCAGCAAGTCTGTATTGGGCTTGTCTTGTTTTAGGCCCTTGAACAAGTCCGGCATTTTGCGAGCACCACTGACCAAGAGGGCATCAGGCATGTCCTCTATTGCGGCCTTGCAAAAGGCCAGCATCTCGTCGCTGAGAGGGTATTCGTCAAGGGTCATGAGCTAGGTTGTGTTTTTTCAATGATTATGGTGACCGCGCTTCTCATCAATACCCGGAAACCGATTGAGGTGGCGGCAAATCATGCATTCATGGGGAAGTCCTTTTAGATCTGAGGAAAACTCTGCCCATGAATTTAGCCAAGCCCGTTATTGGACTTCTTTGGGAGAAATTTAATCCTCCCAAGGACCAACCTGCTCCATCTCTGTCTTGTGTTGCGGGCACAAGGGTGGACCAAAGGTCAGGAACTTTTTGTACATGGGCACTTCAAAGCCACAGCTTTTGCAACGTGCTCGGGGACGTGGGGCAGAGATCTTACGGACATGGTGGACCTTCAATTGCCCATGAGGATAGGGTCCTAATGCGTCAGCAATTTTGACAAGTTGCTCTTTGAGTGCCTTGCCTGCGCTGGCACTTCGCATTGGCCCTTCAAGTCCAACACTGTGGGCAATCTTCTTGAACTCTTTGCCGTGTTTGTGCTCGCAATTGTCTACAGCATGAACCAATTCATGCACCAGTGTGTCTAGAACTTGTACAGGGTCACCAAGGGCCGGAGAAATGAAAATTTGATTTCTTTCATTGGTGCTGCTGCTGCGTGACCAGCACTGCCCGATGTGATGACTGCGAGTTCCGGTGCTGGCGAATCCGCAAGAGACTTGGCAGTCGTCCGGAACAATGTGGCGCTTTGCCGCAAAGATTGGTTTTAGCAGTTGAACAGCTGCAAGCAGCCATGCCTCGCGGTTTGAGAAGGCAGTCATGGTGGTCCTCAAAGTTAACAAACCACCATAGTGAAACTTCAGAAGCTCACGTCAAGAGCCACCAGGACTGTTCAAAAAATCAGGTGCGCTGACTTTTAGCTTTTTACCAATCCATCATCTTCAATCCATCGATGAGGTTTAGGGTTACTTGTTCCCAGCTGAGTAGTCACGCATCTCACTCGCGGCGGGAGGACTGTAACTGTGATCGTCCTGCCCGACGGCTATCTGGGCGTGATGCGCCGCGAAACTACGATTTCAATGTGCACGTTTTTTCTTGGCGCTTAGGCTTATGCCACATCGAAAGAATCACCTTATCGAAAATCTCCCCCATCCGTGGGGTACCCATTTGTAAGCCAATGGGCTCAGCCGTCATGGGGGTATCCTTAAGGGGCAGTAACCAAACCAGATTTATTCAGCTGCTTATCGCATCATTAGAGTGCAGGCAGGTACAAAAATCATACGACTGGATCTGCGTTTTCTCGCTCGATTTGTAACCTGCCACAATCAATTGACCCAGTATGACCTTGGCGAAGAGAACATACAACGGTCCAATTGACTTCAACACAGAGCCGCAAGGGTCCAAACGCTTTTAACTTTCGACATTGCAGCCCCTAGTGCAATCGATCATCCGAATCGTTCATGTTTCCGAACTGCCAGCGTCGGCTTCCGGTTTTACTGTGCTCAACACTACCTGTAGGTCAAAGAAATGCGTTCCGACGAAGTTGACAGAACGTTGCTCAGCAGCCAAGACCAACGTGACAGCAACCCTAGCTTCGACTTTTTCACTATTCACAGCGACGATCGCAGCCTGGACATCCTCATCGGATGTACTGCGCGCGAACTGATACATGGCAGCGCAGTTAGGGCATAACGCGAGCCTGTTTTCATAGAAGTGCTGAGCGAGCCCCTTCACCACTTGCACGGCCTCAAAGTAATACTCTCCAGTTCGAAGCTTAAACGGCATTTCGCTCGAGCAAGATTGACACACCATCTGCCCATGGGCATTCGTGTACTTCGCGCGGAGGTATGCCTTAGCCTCAGCGACGACGCTCGGCAAATTCGGTTGGATCGTGCGCTCTCGTCGCACGGCTGAGTTCTCGGGGGCGTTGTCTCGATGTTCCATCACACCTTTACGGCGTCTCGTTGGATTGCGCACCTCCTCTTCAGGTTGCTCGGGCCTTGCTGCATGCTGCTTGATGAGAGCTACCGCTGTCTTGGGATCGATGCCTGACTCGCGAACTGCCTTTGCTATCTCCGTGGCGGCTCCGAGCCCTTCGAAGCCAAACTCTTGCGCGACAAGTTCCTTGCTTCTGTACTCGGCGGACAGTCTTTGAATAGCCTCTTCGAAACCGATTGCACTCAAAAGTCCGTTTTGGTCATTGAATAAAAACCCGGGTGGTAGTTGATCACGGTTGATTTCCTGAGGTTTGTAGAAATTGCCATTGGCATCAGGTATCCATTTGTTAGCCTTGAGCCAGTAAATCAGTTGCGAGTCTGCTTCACGGGGGTTGTATTGACGGTTAGGCCGGAACCTAGCCTTAGATACTTCCGGGTCTGCGTTGATTAGGGTCCTCCAGATAAGGCGGCTGCTCTCTAATGTCGGCTTTCTGACAAAGGTATCGATGTGCTTGATCGTCCAGTCAACGTCGATTTTTGCATCCGACTGCCGCACTCCATATTGAAGCCAGTCGGCGCGAAGTTCGTCCCTAGCTGGGTTGTTGTAGGTATTCGTTTTAAAAACTGGGAGGTCGACTTGAATACCAAGTGCTTTGACGAACTCGATTAACACCTTCTTGGGTCTGATCTCCTCATATCCGCTCCAAAGCATTCGCTTGCCTCTGGCACCCGCAATCTCTGACAGCCCGGTCTCTTCAAAGGGCACGTCAAGAAAAAGGGACTTCATATCGGACCACTGAAGACCCTTATCAAGGTCAACTTTCTGGCCAATAAAGATCCTTTTGCCTTCGAAGATCCGGATCTTATGAGGAAAGGCCTTTTGAAAGGCTATGAAACGCTTCATGTGATCCAGGTGAGTCTTAGGCTCTGGAAACGTTTCTCCGCTGTATAAATCCAGTATCGATGTGAGTTCAGCCTCCTCATCAAATACGCGCACTCCTGCCCACTCTAGAAATTGCCGCGCTGCGTTCTTCTTTTGCTCCGACTTCCCAGAGGAGTAGGTGCCTGGCCTGACGAGTAAGACGTCCTTAGGTGCCAATGTCTCGTCAGTTGGCGGAAAGAAGGCCTCAGATGGTTTGACCATGCGAGTGTCGAGCCCAGCATCCACACGAATCAGTGCGAGGTCTGAAGCGTCGAGATATTGATTGTGTCGCATCGTCGCGTCATGGAGAAGCGCATAAAAACGCCTCAGCCACGCGTCGTCCTTGGTTGCAAGCCACCCCTTGAGGCGTTCGGGGCGCGTCGGGTCTTCCTCCCACTCCAAATTTGCGCTATTGCACGAAAGAGCGTCGCAAATCTCGTCCCAACCCCAGTCGTCAATATTAAGCGCACCCAAGAACTTGTCAGATCGCTGGTTGACCTGAGGAGGATTTGCGCACCACAAGGGAGCCGCCCTCTTGTTACCAGTTATCGTCACCAAGTCATCGTCGCTGACCAGATTGACTATGTCCGATGGTCCACGAAACAGGGTTTCGGCCATTCGATGAGATCCAGACTTTGTTGGCACTAGGTGCTTAGATTTGAAGACTTCGACAATTTGATCTCTAACGGGGGCATAGAACGGTGACAGATTGTCGTCACCTATCGGAAGAGCCTCAAGTGCCGCAACTGTCAACAGGCCGCGATCACGGATATCTTCCATAGAATCAGCAGCCAATTCGGCAAGTGCTGCGAGAAGTTGGTAATTCCCCGGACTATCCCGCACACTGTCGCGTGCCACAGTCGATGCGAATGGCGCGTGCAAATGGAATCGAAGATTCGAGGTCTCTTTTTCCGCTGGAAAATAGATGCAAACTCGCCCCGGACTCAGTGGAACAACCTGCCATCGCGACTTCTGACCTCGACCGTCGGTTTCTTTGAGTCCAAAAGCCATGGCAACTGAGCAATCCTTGCTTGTAGACTCGTCGTCGATAGTTACGACGTTTCGGTAGCGTAACCAGTGCGACCTACGTGGCTCACTTGCGGGACTTTGAACTCTAACCTCTATATGCTCACCCTTGCTCCCTGCTTGCTGTAAATCAGTAGGTACAACACGTTCTAGTTGCCCTTCAGAACCTGTTGGGAGCACGTAGCTGATCCGGCAAATATTTGACAGGAAGAGCAGGGTCGCATCGTCCAGCGCCTGCAAAGCGTTAGAAATCTCAGGAGTGGCTTGCAGATCACTCTTCTTTGGGTGATCGAAGGGAAAGACAAACTTCGTCTTAAACCTATTTGCACCGGGAGACGTTGACGAAATCAACTCCGGAACAACGAGATCACGAATGCGAAAGTGATACTCACCAGAGCAAATCTCAGGGGTCTGTGTGTACGCAAAGACCGCCTTGAAACCTACCCCAAACTTTCCGATTTCAGTCGGAGAGTCTGCCTTCGTGCTGTCACCTATGCTGGTAATAGACTCCACGTCCCGGGCAGAAAAAAGCCGTGAACCGTTGTGCTCGAAGATTAGAGACTGGTTGGTAAGGGTGAATCTCGCATGAGATGCCTTGGCATCCTCCGCATTCTGCAGGAGTTCGTAGATAAAGTGTGCGTTGTCGGGGTAAAGCTGCGTTAGCAATCGAAGAATACCCGCTTCAAAGCCCTTGTTTCGTCTAAGACCCTCAACATAGGCGAGTCGATCCGATCGGAGTTGTTGAAACGCCGTCTTGTCAAAACTCATTGTGCCCATCGCCGTTCCTTTGTGTAGACCCTGTTGGTTACGATTCTGCCTAGCCAGTTGGTCTCTCGACAACTAAAACGCCATGGACAACCACCTCGGCCACGATCTCCGCCTGCCCGGCTACGACCTCCAATTCGCAACGCCGCCGCTCAAAGTCTCGATTGGCAGCTTCGATCTGTCCCAACTTCATTCGCCTAATTCGAGCATCTGTTGCCTGATCGCACTGCTCTTCGAGCAGAGCGACTCGGGCCTGGTGAGATGACTTGAGAGATGTAAGCCGTATTTCGGCGGATCGCGTTACTGTTTCGATATGCTCGCTGCGGCTACTCATCCAAATGCGATAGTGGATGGCTTCCAGACGATCCTCTTCAGCGGCGTTCATGGGCTTAGCGTCTTCAGCGGTGACCGCATTTTCGAGGAGTTCCAAAATCGCTCTTGAATGTTCTTCGCTTTCGCATACGGGCTGGAAAGCGAAAGACTCCTTCACGCCAAGAATCTTCCAGCGATAGATCGCAAACGGATAGCGTCCAGGTGTGACGGTGGATGATGTGGCAGATACCGAACAAGATAGCGTTGCGGGGGAGTCTAGAGACTTGGCAGCCTGCCTTGCGAGCGGATGCGTCGGGGTGACAAAGGTTGTCGACCGATCTTCATCGGCAGTAGCCGGGTCAAAGGTGACTCTAAGGTACGGATCGCTTCCTTTGAGCCAGCGCTCCCAAGAAAGATCCACAGCGCTGCGCTGCGATATCGCTTTGAAGTCGTTAATCAGCTTGTTGCGCATCTCCTGATTGATCTGAACGCTCACTATGGGCTGGCGACCCTGTAGCTTGTAAGAGCGCCCCTCCTCAAATGCCGAGAGGTAGCGCTCGATTAGGTTGCGAATCCTGAGTGGCGTAAGCCAGAAGCTCGTTGCACTCTTAACAAGATCCTCATCTTGCTTCGGCACAGAGAGACCGAACAACGTGGTCTCCTGCTCCTCAAGGAGCATTTGCTCCTGCACCATGCGGATCTCGTTGTCTGCGAGCTGCTGAAGCCGAATTGCCTGTTCTTCCAATGTCAACTGAAGGTTCTCGGCGATTCCACGGATCTCGCGAGTCAGATCTCCTAGGATCTCCTCGCTCCCCCCCAAAGCCTGTCGAAACACGCCGATTCGGAGAAGACACCGCTCATAGATCTCAGCATCGACCGTGCCGGGCGTAATGAAGTTGAAGATCGCCACGGTTTCGCTTCGCTGGCCATAGCGATCAATACGTCCAATACGCTGCTCCACACGCATCGGATTCCAAGGCAAGTCGTAGTTGACGATGCCATTGCAAAACTGGAAGTCGAGTCCCTCGCAGCCCACTTCCGACGAAAGTAATACATCTATCGCTCGAGGGTCCTCTTTGGGGCGACTGAATCGACTGCGTAGTTCTCGCCGCTCTTCCTCGGGTACATCCCCGTGTATGAGGCCGATACGAACGCTCTCCCCTTGTAGCCTATCTACCAAATATGCCAGGGTATGGCGGAAGGTACTGAACACTAGGAGCTTGTTGTTTGCGAGATATTGCTTGTCCCGGACTACTTTGGCGAAAGCTGAAAACTTGGGATCATCCGAACTTAGGTTCTTGGCCAAGCGAACGAGCACATCGATGTCAGCGCGGAAATCCTTGAAAGCCTCGGCCAAGCCAAGCAAGTCCTCATCGCTGTCCGACTCGCTCATCTCGAGCCGGGATAACTGCCCCGACAGCATAGCTTCCAGGTAAGGCGCCAAACCAAACACGCAGCTCGCGACCTGCCTTCGGATCGTCGTCATCATGAACTGCAAATTCCGATCCCCATGTCGATGAGCAAGGATCTTTCCGACTAGGCTGAGCACGCCGCGATGCAGCTTATCCTGTTCTTGCGTGAAATCGACAGAGACCGTTTCCGGCTTGCGAGTTGTAAAACTGCCGATGTCGCGACGACGCGTCCGGTTAATGATTGGCGCAAAGGTATAGAGTGCTTCTAGATCGCGCACGACCTTAAGGCGGTCCTCAGTTCGGATCTCTTGCTGATCCAGGGAGTCAAGCAGTGGCTGAACGCGTGGATCGGCTGATAGCACTGATAAGCCCCAGTTCGTCCGTAGGGCGAAAGCGAGGCGCTCTCGAGCGACAGTCATCCATCCCGGGCTCGCATTGCGTGCTACTTCGATCGCCGCATTGATATGCGGATTAGGTTCAGCCATGTGATCGAAGTCCCGTCGACTAGGGAGCAAGTCCGGACGAACGAGTTGAAGAAGGTTGAACAAGTCGTTATCGCCAAGTTGGATCGGCGTCGCTGACAACAGGACCACAGCTTCCGCGTTGTCACAGAAGTACCTAACCGTT
>NZ_JBIKIL010000017.1:0-40297 GCF_044361645.1 Limnohabitans sp.
TCCAAGCCCAGCTTGGCCTTGAGCTCGGGTGGATGAAGCCTGCGCTTTTTTGTTTCAGTCATTGGTAACCCATTTCTTTGGACAGTGTCCCACTTAAACACCTGTCCCAAATTCGGGGTCCACTTCATTTGGGTGACATGTGGGGTTAGTTACCTTGTCATTTCAACAACAGGTTTAAATTTCTAAGAGCGATGTTGAGGTCGATCTTGATAACCCCACAGTCAAACAGGGCTGTCGATTCGGATCCAGGTGGTTTTGAGTTCGGTGTATTTGTCGAAGGCATGAAGCGATTTATCTCGACCTACGCCGCTTTGCTTGTAGCCTCCAAAGGGCACGGTGATGTCGTCCTCGTCGTATTGGTTGACATGTACGGTGCCAGCGCGCAGGGCACGTGCGACGCCGTGTGCAGTGTTGAGATCGCGGCTCCAAATTGAGGCTTGCAAACCATAAACATGGTCATTGGCCAAGCGCACTGCCTCATGAACATCGTTGAAGCCCATCACGCTGAGCACGGGGCCAAAAATCTCCTCCCGTGCAATGGTCATGTTGTTGGTGACGCCGTCAAAAATGGTGGGTTGTACGTAAAACCCACCGGTGTCCGTCAGGGCCGCTTGTCCACCACACAGCAGGTGTGCGCCTTCTTGCTGGCCTTTTTCGATGTAGCCTAAAACGGTATCCCGTTGTGTTTGATCGACTACTGCGCCCATGACCGTGTCAGGTAGCCGTGGATCGGCCGGTTGGTATTGCGGCACCAGCTGCAATGCACGTTCCATGAAGGCGTTTTTGATGCGTTGGTGGACGAACAAACGCGAAGGCGCATTGCAACTTTCTCCTTGGTTGAAGAAAATGCTGCCGACTGCGGCCTGCACAGCACGCTCCAGATCGGGACAATCGTCCATCACGATGAAGGGCGACTTGCCTCCCAGCTCGGTCCAGGCACGCTTGAGGTTGCTTTGTCCTGCCATCACATGGATTTGCTTGCCGACCTTGGTTGAACCGGTGAAGCCAATGCCATCCACGTCCATGTGCAAGGCCAAGGGGCTACCGCTCTCGAGGCCATAACCCGGCACCACATTAAAAACGCCTGCGGGCACACCGGCTTGCAAGGCCAATTCAGCCAGACGAAGGGCAGTCAGAGGCGATTTTTCGCTGGGTTTGAGCACGACCGAATTGCCACAAGCTAAGGCGGGTGCAATCTTCCATGCCGCCATGATCATGGGGTAGTTCCAGGGCACTATGACACCGATCACCCCCATGGGCTCGCGCCTGATCAGGGCCAAGGCTTGATCCGAGGTCGGAGCGATTTCGTCATACACCTTGTCAATCGCTTCGCCATACCAGCGGATGCAGTTGGCAGCGCTGTTGACATCCACACTGTGGGCGTAGCGTATGGGTTTGCCCATGTCCAAGGTTTCCATCTGAGCCAACTCTTCACCATGGGCCAGGATCAAATCCGAAAAACGCACCATTACCCGTTTGCGTGCAGCCGGGGGCAGTCCGCGCCAGCGTTTGTCATCAAACGAATGGCGCGCGGCTTGAACGGCCAGATCAATGTCTGTAGCGTCGCAGCGTGCGATCTCGCACAAGGTCTGCCCATTGACGGGCGAGATGTTGTCAAAGCGTGCCTCTGCGACAGCCCATTGGCGTTCTCCGTTGATGAAGGCCCGCCCATCCAGTGTCAAGTTAGGAAATGTTTGCATGTGTGTTGAGTGGCTATCAGACCTGTGTCTTTCGCAACCACCGATTCAAAATGAGCAGCCGATGAATCGGTGGTGGTGAAACGATCAAAACGCAAAGACGAGGGAGGAAAACAAACTCACACTGCTCTTTTTGTAGCTGCCATCACGCGCTTGCATGAAGACGGGTCCAGTCGCACCGTCGTAACGTATTTCGGTCTTGAACCAAGTGCCGGTGGTCCACATACCGCTGTCTGGGCTGTGGTTCCCGCTGATAAGGTAATTGACACCGACTGACAAGGCGTAACGGTTGACACCGCGTTCACCATCGGTCGCTGAACCGTCCAAAGCCATGGGAAGCCCAAAACCGTTGGTACCGTCAGGCCCCGTGCTGTCCCCATATGAACCGAACACGCCCCCACCATTTTTGCGGTTCCAAATGTAATCGGAGCGGCCCACCAGTTGCATGCGCGGTGTCACTTTGTAGGCCGCCAAAGCAGACAGGCCAGTCCAGCTGGCATTGCCACCATTGCTGGCAATGCCTTCTGCCGTACCAGTGCCAATTTGGCCTTGGAAAGTCCAGTCTGCACGGCTGAAGTAGCCGTCTATCTCAAACAAATTGATCTTAGACCCGCGTTCAAAAGTGTGGGTGCCCGCAAAACCAAAGCCCGAAAATTCTCCCTTGGCATAGTCGGCACGGTAAGTGATGCCGGGGTTCTTTTGACCTCGAACAGGTTTGACGACATCGCCTGCATCGTCTAAAGTTTCTACGGTGGCACCTGAACGCCGTGCTTGGTTGATGTTGCCCAACAAAAACTTGCTGACCCAATTGCCGCGCTCGAACTCCATGCCCGCGCCACTGTAGAAGCTGGGGATGGTGAAATCAAACAGCAGGTTGTGGCTGATCAAAGGTTGCAGGTTGGACCAAACGTATTCATACCCAGTCCAATCAGGAATTTGTCCGGCGATCACACGTGTGCCAGGGCCATCGATAGGAAGCGACACAGAAGCTTCGTGAACAATGGAGCCCAGGTTGTAGCCCGAACTGGACGATTTATGAGGGGCCAAGGTCAGGCGCCATTTTTGGCCGTTCTCAACTTCCTTTTGAATGTCCAACATGGTTTGACCGAAATAGGAGTTGTCAAAAGCGTAGCCATCGTCATCGGCACCACTGTTACCACGCCCGTCAAAGTTGTTCAAGAATACAAAACCAGAACTGTCACGGCGTTGACTGTGCACGTATGTCGGATCGATCATGCCGCCAATGCGCAGGCCTTTGAAGCCTTGAGACTCGGTGTTGTCTTCGGACGCTTCAACCTTGGCCCGAATGCGGTTGAACTCTTCCGGGTCCACCGCCGGGGCTGCAGATTCAATCGGCGCAGGATTCGGTGGGCTGCGCAACTGGTTTTCCAGCTGCACCATGCGCGCCTTGAGACTTTGTAGCTCTTTGAGCAAGTCGCTGTTGGACTGGGCATGTGCCGTGATTGGCAAGCCCACCAGGGCGCAGACTGCGAGGGCCAATGGGGTTAACTGACGTTTTTTCATGAAAGCTCCTTGGATGTTGCCGTTAAAAATTAATTTTTAAATTTTTCTCACGAGTTGGCTTCCTGCTTCCAAGCCATAGCCATCTCTTTGGCTCGCTGACGCTCTTGGCGTGCGAGCCAAAGACTGCTGGCCAACAATGCCAAGCCCACAGCCAGGACCGTCAAAGTGGCCACCACGTTGACCGTGGGGTTCAGGCCTAGTTTTGCGCGCGAGAAAATCACAATCGGTAAGGTATTGCTGCCCGGCCCTGAAAGGAATGCGGAGATCACCACATCGTCCAAAGAGAGCGTGAATGTGAGCAACCATGCAGACAACAAGGCCTGCGTGATCAAGGGCAAGGTAACGAGTCGAAACACCGCAAAAGGTTTGGCACCCAAATCCAGTGCTGCTTCCTCCAGTGATTTGTCCATCTCCAGCAGCCGTGAACGGATGACCACGGTGGCATACGACATGCCCAGCAAGGTGTGGCCCATGACAATCGTCCAGACACCTCGATCGGGAAAGCCAAACATGTTTTGCACGGCAACCAGCATCAAGAGCAATGACAAACCCACGATGACCTCGGGCATGACCAATGGGGCATTGACCATGGATGAAAAAATTGTGCGACCTCGAAAGTTTTTGTACCGCACCAATGACAAGGCGGCAAGCGTACCCAGCACGATGGACAAGGTGGCACTGACCAAACCGATTTGAAGACTCAGTTTGAAGGCATCGATGATGTCGTGGTCTTGCCACACAGCGCTGTACCAGCGAAAGGTGAACCCCCCCCACAGCGTGACCATTTTGGAGTCGTTGAACGAGTAGGCAATGAGGGTGGCAATGGGCAGGTATAGAAAGAAATAAATGCCCAGCATCCATCCCAGTCTCAGACGTTGGCCCCAAGGTGTGGGGTTCATCGTGCACCTCCTGACGCTTCGGCTGCTTGAATTCGGTTGAACCAAGCCATGGGGCCCAGAATCAAAATCATCATCACCACGGCCACACTGGATGCCATGGCCCAATCGTTGTTGTTGAAAAATTCATCCCACAGAACGCGGCCGATGCTCAGAGTGTCGGGGCCACCCAAAAGGGCTGGGATCACGTATTCACCAACACAAGGAATGAAGACCAACATCGAGCCTGCCAAAATCCCGTTGCGAGACAGGGGCACTGTGATGCGCCAAAAGATGTGCCAAGGTCGGGCACCCAGATCTGCAGCAGCCTCCAAGAGGCGCAAGTCCATCTTGACCAAGTTGGCATACAAGGGCAACACCATGAATGGCAAGTAGACATAGACCATGCCCAACTGCAAAGAAAATGCGGTGTGCATCATTTTCAAAGGCTGATCAATCAAACCTATGTTCATGAGCAACTGGTTGAACAGACCATTCGTATCCAACAGACCTTTCCATGCATAGATGCGCAGCAAAAATGAGGTCCAAAAAGGCAGCATCAAGAGCATCATCAGAGTGGGTCGAATGTTCGCCGGTGAACGTGCCAAGAAATAGGCAAAGGGATAACCCAAAAACAAACACACCAGTGTCGTAACCAAGGCATAGCGCAATGAGGACAGGTAAGTTTTGATGTACAAAGAATCGGTCAGTAAAAAGACGTAGTTGGAGAACTTCAGGCGCAGCTGTAGAACACCGTTTTCTATTTCAGCCATGGGCAAAAATCCGATGCCCGTGTCGGCCAGTTCGGAGATGCTTATTTTGAAAACGATCAAGAACGGCAAGAGAAAGAAAAGGCAAAGCCAAAAATAAGGAGCGCCGATCAGACTCCAACGCCCCCAAGGTTTTCCCAGAAGGCGAGACATCCATGTGGTGTGTTGGCTCAGCTTGGTCATGCGTTCACTCCTGTCACTTATTGGGTCAACACAACCACATCGCTGCCATCCCACCATGCCCAAACCTTGTCGCCCACCGATAAACGTCTTTCTTCGTGACGGGCCGCATTGGCCAGGGTGACCTTGAGGGTCAGGTTGTCGTGGACTTTGACGTGGTACGTGGTGAGGTTGCCAAAATAAGCCATGCCCGTGATCTGCCCTTGTGCCTGGTTGTAGCCAATCTCCTCGGGTAACTCTCGATCTTGTTTGCCGGGTTCAGTCGCACAGAGGCAAATTTTTTCAGGGCGTACCGCCACACTCACCGCCATCCCTGAAGTGCCGGTGATGCCGTGGCTGACGTAGTGACGGCATTGGGGTGTTTCGATCACCACATGGTCGGGTTCATCTTCCACCACGGTGCCAGAAAACAAATTCACATTGCCAATGAAGTCGGCGACAAAACGGCTGTTGGGGGTTTCGTAGATGTCCATTGGGGCACCCATTTGCATGATGCGGCCATCGCGCATGATGGCGATGCGATCGGCCATGGCCATGGCCTCTTCCTGATCATGGGTCACCATCACGCAAGTGACGCCCACTTTCTTGAGAATGGCGACCAACTCAATCTGGGTTTGCTCGCGGAGTTTTTTGTCCAGAGCACCCAAGGGTTCGTCGAGCAACAGCAGCTGTGGGCGCTTGGCCAAACTGCGCGCCAATGCAACACGTTGTTGCTGACCTCCAGACAGTTGGTGGGGCTTGCGTTTGGCATAGGGCTTGAGTTGGACCAAGGCCAACATGTCCAGCACACGGGTTTCGATCTCGCTTTTGGGCATCCCGTCACGTTCCAGTCCAAAGGCGATGTTTTGCGAAACGGTCATGTGCGGAAACAGCGCATAGGACTGGAACATCATGTTGATGGGCCGATCGTAGGGTGGCAAGGCGGCAATGGACTGACCGGACAACAAGATGTCGCCTCCCGATGGGCTTTCAAAGCCGGCCAACATGCGCAGCAGGGTGGATTTGCCACATCCCGATCCACCCAAGAGGGCAAAAATCTCGCCTTTCTGAATATCCAAACTGACCTGATCGACCGCCTTGGCTTCATCAAAATGCTTGGACAAACGGTCAATCTTCAAAAACGGTTCGGCATGCTGTGTGGGCGTCATGGCGGCATCTTTCGTGCACAAGTGGTTTCAAAAGAAGCCATTCCCAAAAAGGGGATGGCTTGGTGGGGGGTCAAATGCCCGTTTTGAAACTGGTGTAACTGCGGGTCACCAAGCGACGCTGGTCGTTGTTGTACATGCGCGGGGCGTGCATGTTGGCCATGTCCTCAGGGCTCAGGTAAATTGTTTTGTTGTTGGCGATTTCTGGTTTGATGAAGCGCTCTGCGCCTGCCACCGCACTGGGGTATTGCACTTGATTGCTGTCACCTGCCGCCACTTCAGGTTGCAATCGGTAGTTGATGAACTTGTAAGCGTTCTCCACGTTGACAGCGTCTTTGGGGATGACCATGGTGTCGTAAAACAACACCGCGCCTTTTTTAGGCACCAGAACTTGAATGTCGTTGCCTTTTTTGGCCTCTTGCGCCCGCGCCCGCGCAATGTTCATGTCACTCGACCAACCCAATGCCACGCACAATGAACCCGAAGCCAAGTCATTGATGTAGCCTGAGGATGAAAACAGGGTGACACTGCTGCGTATTTTTTGCAGTTCAGACCAAGCGCGTTGAAAATCTGTCGCTTTGGTCGTGTCAACAGGAATACCCAGGTAGACGAACATGGCTTCCATGATGTCTTGGCCTGAGTCGAGGAAGGACACGCCACAAGAGCGCAGGCGCGATGCGTATTTGGGGTCAAACACCAGCGCCCAAGCGTCGTCGGGCATGGGCAAGTCGCCCAAGGCTCTTTTGACCTTGTCCACATTGATGCTCACCGTGGTGTAGCCCCAAAACCAGGGCACTAAATATTGGTTGCCTGGATCGAGTTTGGCCAATTGGGCCATCACATTAGGGTCAAGGTTTTTGTAATTTGGTATTTTGCTTTTATCGATTTTGGTCAGCAACCCCCCTCGTGCTTGCAAAGCCCCCCAGTTGGACGATGGCACGACGATGTCATAACCGGTTCGGCCTGCAACCAGTTTGGCATGAACCACTTCATTCGAGTCGAAATTGTCATAACGCATCTTCACACCAAACTCTTTGATGAAGTTGGGCACTGTTTTTTCGCCAATGTAATCGGACCAGTTGTACATGTTCAGTTCGCCTTGGGCTTGGGCGGGCATGCTCAGTGCACAACCCAAACCCAAACAAAGACTCCAACCAGACAGACGCCGAGTCCATGGCGAGAAAAGTCGGAAGAAATTAAATCGTGATGATGAAGTCATGAATGTCTCCTGGTGGTTAAAAAGAAGGGTCAATCGCAAGTAAAAAATACACCGATCTGTCAAAGGCAAAGCGGGTCGCGGTGCAAAAGACGGCATGGTTTGCGCGACGCATCAACACCAGCCTTTTTGGCGAGCTTCGGTCAGCGTGAGGTCCAAGCAACGAACGATCAGGCGCATCATGTCGTCGATGTCTGCGCGGGTCATGACCAAGGGCGGGGCAATGATCATCCTGTCACCGACCGCGCGCATGACCAAACCGTTGTTGAAGCAATGCGCTCTGCAAGCCATGCCCACGCCCACATCGGGGGGGAAAGTTGCGCCGGTGAATTTGTTTTTCATGAGCATCAATCCCGCGGTCAAACCGAGGGACCGAGCATCACCCACCAAGGGATGGTCTTTCAAAGCCGCAAATTTTTCCGCCAAGTAAGGACCGGTGTCATCGCGTACCCGTTCGACGATTTGTGCCCGCTCCATCCAATCGAGCGTGGCCAGTGCCACTTGGCAGGCGACGGGGTGACCGCTGTAGGTGTAACCGTGATTGAAGTCTCCACCTTGCTCAATCAAGACTTTGGAGACGCGGTTGCCTACCATTACCCCGCCCAGCGGGATGTAACCACTGGTCACACCTTTGGCAAAAGTGATCAGGTCGGGCTTGTAGCCCATTTTTTCGTAGGCGAACCAGGCACCCAAGCGGCCAAAGGCGCAGATCACCTCATCGCTGATGAGCAAAATGCCATAGGCGTCCACAATGCGTTGAATCTCGGGCCAATAACTCGTGGGTGGGATGATCACGCCCCCAGCGCCTTGAATGGGCTCGCCAATAAAGGCCGCCACCTTGTCTGCGCCCAGTTCCAAAATTTTGGTTTCCAGTTGACGCGCCATGCGCAGACCGAAGTCGTGTTCGCTTTCCCCTTGCAAGGCATTTTCAAGAAAGTAAGGCTGGTCAATGTGCACGATGCCGGGGATGGGCAAGTCGCCTTGGTCGTGCATGCCTTGCATGCCCCCTAAGGAGGCGCCGCCAATGGTGGAGCCGTGGTAGCCATTTTTCCGACCGATGATCACCTTGCGTTCAGGATGGCCTAGGCTGGCCCAGTAGTGGCGCACCATGCGGATGTTGGTGTCATTGCTCTCTGAGCCCGAACTCGAAAAGAACACATGGGTGAAGCTGCGGTCGCCCACGGTAGGCGCCAGCTCGCAAAGTTTGGTCGCCAGTTTGACGGCAGGCACATTGGTGGTGTTGAAAAAACTGTTGTAGTAAGGCAACTCCATCATCTGCAAGTAAGCCGCTTGCGCCAGCTCTTGACGGCCATAGCCAATGTTGACGCACCACAGGCCACTCATGGCGTCCAGAATTTTCTTGCCTTCCGAATCCCAAACATAAATGCCTTCACCACGGGTGATGACGCGCGCGCCCCGTTTTGCCAAGGCTTGCGTGTCCGTGAACGGATGCATGTAATGCGCACTGTCCAAGGCTTGAATGGTTTGTGTATCGATCTGGCGACGCTCTGAAACCAAGGGTTCCGGGGTATTTCTTAAAGTCATGCAGGTGTTCCTTATCGATTGGCGTCAGACATGCAGCAACAAATGCTCACGCTCCCAAGGCGAGATCACCTCCATGAATTCATCAAATTCAATTTCCTTGATTTCGGTGTAAACGGTCACAAATTCTTCACCCAAAACTTCACGCAGGTCATCGTCGCGTCGCAGCCAGTCCAAGGCTTCACCCAAACTCCTAGGCAAGGCATAGGGTGACAAATAGCCATCGCCCTTCATTTCGGGTTTGGCCTGCAATTTGTTTTTCAGTCCAAGGTAACCACAGGCCAAGGTCATGGCCAAAGCCACGTAGGGGTTGGCATCGGCGCCAATCACACGGTTTTCAATCCGCCGGGCCTCGGGTGTGGAAATAGGGGAGCGAATGCCCACGGTGCGGTTGTCATAGCCCCATTCGATGTTGATGGGGGCGGCCGTGTGCCGAGCCAGTCGGCGGTAGCTGTTGACATAGGGCGCGACCAGGGCCATGGCCGTGGGGATGTGCTTTTGCAGACCGCCAATGTAGTGGTAAAAAGCATCAGAGGGCGAGCCATCGCTTTTGCTGAAAATGTTTTTCCCCGTGGCCTTGTCCAAAATGCTTTGGTGCACGTGCATGGCACTGCCGGGCTCGCCCGCAATGGGTTTGGCCATGAAGGTCGCATACATGTTGTGGCGCATGGCCGCTTCACGAACTGTGCGTTTAAAGAAGAAGACTTCGTCGGCCAAGCCCAAGGGGTGGTCATGGAAGAAGTTGATCTCCATTTGTCCCGCACCGGCTTCGTGGATCAGGGTGTCCACATTCAGCCCCATTTTTTCGCAAAAATCATAGATCTCTTCAAACAAGGGATCGAACTCGTTGACGGCATCGATGCTGTAGGCTTGTCGAGAGGTCTCAGCGCGGCCGCTGCGTCCGATGGGGGGGTGCAGCAAGGTGTTGGGGTCGGTGTTGCGTGCCACCAGATAAAACTCCAGTTCGGGGGCGACGACTGGATCCAGCCCCAAGTCTTCGTAGAGCTTGCAGACTCGGCGCAAAACACTGCGTGGTGCAAAGGGGATGAGTTTTCCGTGGCGGTCAAAGCAGTCGTGAATCACCTGGGCCGTGGGGTCTGTGGCCCAGGGAACGATGCGCACCGTGGAGGGGTCGGGTTGCAGATGCATGTCGCGATCGTTGGGGTTGATCACATCGTAATAAGGGCCGGACTTGGGAAATTCCCCAGTCACACCGATGGCCACCACGGCTTCGGGCAAGCGCATGCCTCGGTCTTCGGTGAATTTGGCGCGGGGCAAAATTTTTCCACGGGCAACGCCCGTCAGGTCAGGTGCCAAGCACTCAATTTCTGTGACTCGGCGCTCGTTGAGCCAGTTTTCTAATTCACTGAAGTTCGATGGGGTAGGGGTTGAAATGTTGTTGACAGACATGGGTTGTTTCTTTGTTTTTCGGGGGTGATCAGGCCGCAGTGGGCCAAGAAAGCTTGGAGATGGGTTTGAGACGCTGGAGGCGGCGCGCTGTGCACGCTTGGCCGAAAGCTTTGAAAATATTCAGGTACAAAAGTTGTTCTTGGCTGCGCCATTCGGGGTGCCACTGAACGGCATAGGCAAAGTGGGTTGCGCCGCGCACCCGCACCGCTTCAACCAAACCATCGGGCGCAAAAGCCATGGCCTCCAGCGCATCGGCCAGTCGGTCAATGCCTTGACCGTGCAAGGAATTGACCATGGCGCTTTCGCCTTCAGCCCAATGTGCGAGTGGGCTGCCCGGCACGATGCGAATGGGGTGGCTTAAAGCGTATTGATCTTCGTAGGGCAAATTCGCCGGTTCGCGGTGGTCCAACATGTGGGGCAGGTCGTGCACTTGCTGGTGCAAGGACCCGCCCAAAGCCACATTGATTTCTTGCAAGCCCCGGCAGATGCCCAGGATGGGCACTTGCTGTTCAAGGCAGGCCCGGATCAATGGCAAGCTGAGTTGATCGCGCAATGGGTCCAGTGGCAATTCTGGTTGCACCACCGTTTGGTCAAAATGCGAGGGATGAATGTTCGAGGGAGAGCCTGTCAAAAGGACACCATCGCATTGGGCCAAGAGTTCTGGAATTTGCTCAGCGCTGGCGGTGGGCAAGGTGAAGGGTTCGGCCTCGGCGTGCTGTTTGACGGCGATGGCGTATTTGTCGCCCAACACGGTGAAACCTGAGGCGTTAGGGGTTTTCCCGAGTTGGCGGTGATCGTGAGTGACCCATATCCAAGGGCGCATTTTTTGTCTCCAATTTTATTTTTCTAAAACTCATTGTGTTACTTTAATTTTAAATAAACTGGTGCCAATTTGTTTTTGTCAATAGGGCCACTTTTTTCGCCTGTGCAAGGCTGTGAGCCTGCCAAACGCCTGCCAGAGGCACGCCAAAGTAAGGGTAAATCATGATCACGGATTTTTTGAGGCGGCAGTTGCAGGCCTTGAAGGCGATGCCAGAGCAACGCGAAGCGACACTCAGTCGTCAGGTCAACTTGGCCCTGCGACAAGCCATCAAAGACCAGATCTTGCGTCCGGGTGAGCGCCTGCCTTCCAGTCGCGATTTGGCAACTGATTTGGGCTTGGCACGAAATACAGTCATGACTGCCCTGTCCCAACTTGAAGCAGAAGGATTTTTAGAGACCCGTAGGGGCAGCGGCAGTTATGTTCGGTACACATTACCCGGTCATCCATTTGACCAAGCACGGGTTAAAAATGTGGCACCCACAAGTGTCGTACCGCGATCAGTATCAGCTCGTGGTGCCCGCTTGCTCAAGCAAGCTGTTGCCGATGAATTGGAGGTCCAACCTTTCACCCAAGGCTTTCCGGACTTCTCGCCATTTCCGATCGCACTGTGGCAAAAGTTGCAAAACAAACATTGGCGTTTGTCCTATGCCGAAATGATGGATTACAACGACACCGGTGGATTCATGCCTCTCAAGCGTGCCATCGCTCAGTATTTGCGAATGTTCCGCAACATGAAGCTGGAAGACGACCAAGTGTTGGTGACCACCGGCACTCAGCAATCCTTGAGTTTGTGTGCCACCTTGTTGGCCGACCCGGGTGACACCGTATGGGTTGAAGACCCTTTGTATTGGGGGGCGGCTCAGACCTTTCGCGCCAGTGGCTTGAAGTTGCATGGTATTCCCACGGATGCCCAAGGCATGAATTTGGTGCACGTCGAACGCGCGCCTCCTGCACGCATGGTGTATGTGACCCCTTCGCACCAATACCCGACGGGTGGTGTTTTGTCTTTTGAGAGGCGGCAAGATTTATTACAGCGGTGTCGCGACATGCAGTCTTGGTTGCTGGAAGACGACTACGACAGTGAATTCAGATTCTCCGGACCTGTCATGTCTTCCTTGCACGGGCTCGATGTGTGCGACCGCGTTTTCTACATGGGCACCTTCTCCAAGGCGCTTTACCCAGGCATCAAGATGGCCTATTTGGTGGTCCCCAAAGTCTGGGTTCATGCCTTCAAACGTGCGCATTACGATTTGAATCGGCCCGGACTGATGCATCAGCAAGTGGCCATGGCTGAGTTCATTGAACTGGGGCATTTCCATACGACCATTCGAAGCGCTAAGCAGCACTATGCCGAGCGGCGCCAAGCCTTGTTACAGGCTTTGGCGCCGTGCTTGAAATTCCAGGCCCAACTCAGCGGTGCTGAGCAAGGTTTGCATTTGTGTGTGCATTTGCCCTTGCATGTCAACGATGTGGCGCTTGCCAAGCTGGCCCTACAACATGGCTTGACAGTGCGTGCATTGTCGCGTTACGCGATTGCGCGTAAAAATCTACGTGGCTTGGTCATTGGCTATGGGTATGCCCCTTTGTCTTCGATTCAGAAAGATGGGCCTGTATTGGCTAAACTCATTTTGCAGGCGCTGCAACTCAAACCCAAATGATCCTAAATCCGGATTTGGTTTATGTGCCTGGGTTGTCGAGTAGGCCATTCAACTCAACCAGTCGCGTAACCGGAAATAACTTGTACCAGCCACCAACAATGGCAAACGCCAGGCCGAGCCACCAGGGAATGGGCTTTGGCGAATGCCCTCGAACGCGGACAGAGCTTGAGCATCACCCAAAATGGCTTGGGTCACCACGCGCCCAGCCAAGGTGGTGGCTGCCAGTCCATGCCCGCTGAAACCTTGAACGTGGTAGACCCCATCGGCAAAGCGTCCCCAATCGGGTGCGCGGTCGCGCGAGATGTCCACAAACCCCCCCCAAGTGTGATCAATGCGGGTGTGTGCAAGTTGCGGGAAAACCTTCACCATCCGTTGCCGCATGACTTCGGTGAGCCGTGAAGGGGTGGCTGTGGTGTAACTGACTTGCCCACCAAAAAGCATGCGCTTGTCTTCACTGATTCGGAAGTAATCCAAAACAAAATTGTTGTCGCACACCGCCGCTCGGAAAGGCAAGAGTTGATTGGCTAATGGGGCAGACAAAGCCTCCGTGGCCACCACATAGGTGCCCACGGGCATGATGCGCGCGTGCAAACGTTTGGCCAGTTGGGGCGATTGCCACAACATGCCGCAGTTGCCAGCCAGCACCACATGGCGAGCCCTCACCTGGGCTTGGTCGGTGCGCACAAGCCAGTGGTGGCCATCTCTTTGCATCGACAAAGCCGGGCTGTTCTCGTGCAAACGCACCCCATTTTCTGCGGCGGCCCGTGCAATGCCCAAGCCATAACGCAAAGGGTTGAAGTGGCCAGATCCGGGGTCGAGCAGGCCAGCCACGTAGCGGTCGCTGCCAATGTGCTGCTGCAGATCGGCTTTTTGCACATAGCGCATGTTGTAGCCATAGTGGCTTTGCATGTGGCGCGACTCTTGCAGAAGTGCTTGGGCTTTACGGGGTCTATCGGCCACCGTCAAATAGTGCCAAACCGGGTGGCAATCGATGGCATATTTCTCCATCCGCTCTCGCATCAGGGCCATGCTTGACAATGACAATTGCCAAAGCATTTTGGCCTGCGCCATGCCCAAGTGCTTTTCCAGCCAAGCCTGACCGCATGCGTAACCGGTGATGGCTTGACCGCCATTGCGGCCCGTGGCATGGCCGCACAGACGTTCGGCTTCCAAGAGCAGCACGCTTTGTCCCCGCTCGGCCAGGTCCAAGGCGCAAGACAAGCCGGCCAGCCCACCACCGACCACCAGGACGTCGGCCTGTTCATCGGTCTCTAATTTGGGCCAGTGGTCACGCTGAACCGTGGTTTCATAAAAAACGTCGCGCCCCAAGTCACGGTTTTTGTCTGCCAGATCCATGTCCATGACCTCCAAGTTGGCGACGCTGCAGGCGGGCTGCTTGGCCGCTTAAATAAGACCACACCAAGCTGCTGGCGGCCAAGCTGGTGAGCTCTGCATGGTCATAGGCTGGGCAGACTTCCACGCAGTCCATGCCCACCCAGTTGAGCTCGCACAAGCCTTCAATCCAAGTCAACACTTGTCGCGTGGTCAATCCACCCGGCTCAGGTGTTCCCGTGCCCGGTGCATAGGCAGGGTCTAAGCAATCGATGTCCAGCGTCAGGTAAATCGGACGCTGTCCCACGCGCTCGCGCACGGCTTGCAAGACCGCGTTCAGCTGCGTGCCTTCCATGCCCCACAGGTCGCGAGCGTGGTAAATCATGCCGCCTTGGTCGCGCACGTATTCCCGCGCACCCCTTTCTGCGGCGGACCTCAAACCCACTTGGACCGTGTGCTGCGCACTGACCAAGCCTTGCTCGATGGCCTCGCGCGTCCAGGTGCCGTGGCCCGAGGGTTCACCAAAATGGTCGCTCCAAGTGTCGCAATGGGCATCGAAATGCAACAGCGCGACTGGGCCATGGGTCGCGTGAATGGCGCGCAGCATGGCCAAGCTGATGGCATGGTCACCGCCTAAAAAAACGCAGTGGTGCTTTCGGACCAAAGGCATGGCTTGTTCCAACATGGCGGTGCGGGCGGCGGCCAAGCCGCTGGCATTGGGCAGGCGCAAGTTGCCCCCGTCCCCTAAAAAGGGCAAGGGGCTGATGTCAAACACCGGATGGGTGGCGTCGCACAACATTTGGCTGGCCGCGCGTATGCTTTGTGGTGCCATGCGCGCGCCTGTGCGGTGGCTCACGCTGCCATCCCAAGGCACGCCCACCACCGCAAGCGGATGGTCTTGCAGCGCCGCACACCCGGCAAATCGGCCATGCATTTGGGCATAAGGAAATTCACCAATGGTCATGTTGTCAGTGCCTTTAAAAAATCTGCAGATCGTGGTCAAGCCCGGAATGCCTCCTGAGACGTGTGTCACGAATAAATGGTAGATGCAATAAGTTGGGTTCTATGGGTCCAATTTTGATTGGCATGTGTGGCCACTTGAATTCATTCTTGTTATGCCCATTACGATCACGGTCATGAGCATCTTCTTTGACCCTCACCCCGAAAAAAGCCAGGCCCTGCACGCATGGATGGCCGACGAGCAGGCCTTGTTTGCCAAGCACCATGCGGCCAGTGCGGTGTTGCAAAAGCGTTGCGATCGCCATTACCTGTTTGGCATGCCCATGCATTGGATGCAGGACTGGCCCAATGCCCATGGTTTGTTTATTCAAAGTGCTGAGCATGCGCAGCTGACATGCGTAGACCAACTGAGTTATGCCGATTTTTGTTTGGGCGACACAGGGGCCATGTTCGGCCACAGTCCAACTACAGTGGCCCAGGTTTTGGCTGAACAAGCAGGTCAGGGCCTGACCTGCATGCTGCCGGCGCAGTGTGCTGCAGAGGTGGGCGAGCGCCTGACCGATGTTTTTGGTTTGCCCATTTGGCAAATGGCCCTCAGTGCCAGCGATGCCAACCGCTTTGTGCTGCGCTGGGTGCGCGCCATCACCCAGCGGCGGGTCGTGTTGGTGTTTGACGGGTGTTACCACGGCGCGGTGGATGACAGCTTGGTCGACCTGCTGGACAGCGGAGCAGTGGTGGATCGCCCATCGGCCCTGGGTGCATTGCACAGCCATGCCGCCACGACACGGGTGGTGCCCTTCAATGATTTGGCAGCGTTGCAATCGGCTTTGGCCGATGGCCAAGTGGCCGCTGTTTTGGCCGAACCGGCCTTGACCAACTGTGGGCTGGTCTTGCCCCATGTTGACTTTTGGCCCCAAGCACACATGCTGTGTCAAAAGTACGGCAGTTTGCTGGTCATGGACGAAACCCACACCGTGTCAACCGCTTTGGGCGGCTGGTCTCGCCAGCAGGGCCTTGTGCCCGACCTGATGGTGGTGGGCAAAGCCGTTGCCGCTGGTTTGCCCTGTGCGGTTTACGGCTTCAGCCATGAGATTGCCCAGCGCATGGTTCAAGCCAAACAACAAGCCGCACCAGGGCACAGCGGCATTGGCACCACCTTGTCGGGCAATATGCTGGCCTTAACGGTGCTGTTGGCCAGTTTGACGCATCTGCACACCGAGGCAAGTTACGCCGCCATGCAAGCCGGAGCCAATCGCTTGGCAGCGGGTTTGCGGCAACGCATCCTGTCTGCAGGACGGGGCTGGACTGTGACCCAATTGGGTGCGCGCATCGAGTTGCAGTTCATGTCCCAAGCCCCCCGCAATGCCAAAGAGGTGCGGGCCTCAGGGACGGATTTTTTGCAATCCGTGCTGCACCTGTTTATGCTCAACCGAGGGGTGGTGCTGACGCCCTTTCACTGCATGATGTTGGTTTCTCCCGTCACCCGCTCCGCACAAATCGATCAGCTTCTGGCTTGTTTTGACATGTTCTTGACCGAACTCGACGACCGAAAAATCACGGTTTGAGCGGGTTTTCAGGGCCGTCTTGAATCGGCCCGTTTGACTTCAAGTCTGGATCACCAACTCACCACGCAGCGAGTGCGACAGGCCTTGGGTGATGCGCACATCGGCCATCTGACCGATCAGGCGGTCCATGTGGGGGCCGCCGGGGAAGTTGACCACCCGGTTGCACTCGGTGCGGCCGGCCAACTCGGTCGCGTCCTTGCGTGAAGGGCGCTCCACCAAAATGCGCTGCAGCGTGCCCACGCGGCTCTCGCCAATGCGCTGCACGTTGGCTTCGATGGTCGCTTGCAGGTGGTGCAGGCGGCGCAGTTTTTCGGCGTGCGGCGTGTCGTCGTGCAGGTTGGCCGCTGGCGTGCCGGGGCGGGGGCTGAAGATGAAGCTGAAACTGGTGTCAAAACCCACATCGGTGATCAGCTTCATCATCTTGTTGAAGTCGTCCTCGGTCTCGCCGGGGAAGCCCACGATGAAGTCACTGCTGAGCGACAGGTCAGGGCGGATCGCCCGCAGCTTGCGGATCGTGCTCTTGTATTCCATGGCGGTGTAACCACGCTTCATGGCCATCAAGATGCGGTCCGAGCCGTGCTGCACCGGCAGGTGCAAATGGCTGACCAGCTTGGGGATCTTGTCGTAAGCATCGATCAGGCGCTGGGTGAACTCGTTCGGGTGGCTGGTCACGTAGCGGATGCGCGCTATGCCCGGCATGTCGGCCACATACTCCAGCAGCAGCGCAAAGTCGGCCATCTCCGAGGTGTTGCCCATCTTGCCCCGGTAAGCGTTCACGTTCTGGCCCAGCAGGGTGATCTCTTTCACGCCCTGCGCGGCCAAGCCTGCCACCTCAACCAGCACATCGTCAAACGGGCGCGAGACCTCTTCGCCCCGGGTGTAGGGCACCACGCAATAGCTGCAGTATTTGCTGCAACCTTCCATGATGGACACAAAGGCGGTGGCACCTTCCACCTTGGCAGGCGGCAGGTGGTCAAACTTTTCAATCTCGGGAAAGCTGATGTCCACCTGCGGACGCTGCTTGCGCTCGCGCTCGTTCAACAACTCGGGCAGGCGGTGCAGGGTCTGCGGGCCAAACACCACGTCCACATAAGGTGCGCGCTTGATGATCTCGGCACCCTCCTGGCTGGCCACACAACCGCCCACGCCAATCAGCACGCCCTTGGCTTTCAGGTGCTGCACCCGGCCCAGATCGCTGAAGACTTTTTCTTGCGCTTTTTCGCGCACCGAGCAGGTGTTGAACAAAATCAGATCGGCCTCGTCCACGTTCTGTGTGGGCACATAGCCCTGCGCTGCGCCCAGCACATCGGCCATCTTGTCCGAGTCGTACTCGTTCATCTGGCAGCCAAAGGTTTTGATGAAGACCTTCTTGCTCATGCGGCCTCCGCGGAGTCAAGGGAGGTGATGGAGTCAAGGCAAAGCAAAGCACGCCAAAAGAAAGAACGCCCGGAGAGGGCCAAAGTGCAGCGGTTCATGGTGTAGATCCAGAGGCTGTTGGGGGAAAGCGCTTGGGGGGCGCTGGATGGGGGATTATCGCAGGCGGCACGCCATGGGCGCACAACGCCACTTGGTGTGTAGACCGTTTGCAGCGGCTTCACCAAGGGGTCACGAGCCCCAGCGCCGCCGCAGCCGTTCAGCGCAGCTGAAAGTAGGCGTAGAGCAAAGCGGCCAAGGCCACCGTGCCCCAGCCCAGCCACTCCATGAAGGGGCGCAGCTTGGGCTCCATGCTGGGGCCAAAGCGGCCCATCAGCCAGCCGACCAAAAAGAAGCGGCCGCCACGGCCAATGAACGAGGCCAGCACAAAGGGCAAGAGCGGCATGGCCATGCTGCCGGCCGCGATGGTGAAGGCTTTGTAGGGAATGGGCGAGAAGCCCGCCAGCAGCACAGCCCAAAACCCCCAGTCCGCAAACCAGGCTTTGGCCAACTCGATCTTGGGTGCCCAACCGGCTTGCGTGACCCAGGGCATGACGGCATCAATGGCCCAAACGCCAATGGCGTAGCCAAAAACACCCCCCGCCACCGAGGTCAGGGTGGTGATCATGGCAAAACGGAACCAACGCTTTGGTTGCGCCACGCACATGGGCGCCAGCATCACATCGGGCGGGATCGGGAAAAACGAAGACTCCGCAAAGCTGATGCCGCCCAAAAACCAGGGGGCCTTGGGGTGCCGACTCCACAGCATCACGCGGTCATACAGAGCGCCAAACAATTTCACACAGGTTCCTAGGGTCTTGCCGCATGGGCGAAGCCCGCATTATCCGGTGGACGATCCATCAGGCTGTGGTGTCATCGGCCAGTTTTGGCCTGAAAAACATCGGATACGCCCGCTGCACCGTCAGTGACTGTCTGTATTGATGGCGTGGGAAGTAGAGATGACGGGTTAAAAGCGGATGTCTTTTCTGGCCATAGAAACTTGTTCATGCAGATCAGGCAAATCCCGCTCAATGGTTTTCCAGACGACGCCAAGGTCTACTTTGTAATAGCCATGCGCCAGCACATTGCGCATGTCATAGGCAAACGACAGCGGCAATTCAGGGTGGGCGCTCACAAAGTCGGGTGCAAGGCGTTCGATGTTCCGGCTGGCTTCGCCAATGATCTCAAAGTTGCGGATGACGGCATCTTGAACCAGTGGGGTGGACATAAACCCTGTTTTGTCCAGATCTGCGCTGTACCGCTGGATTCGATCAATCGCCTCAAGAATGTGGTCCAGGTAGTCAGGCAAGCGCAGCGGATCACGACTCATACGGGGCGCGCCTGGGCGATGACGATGTGTCTGAATTTGTCAGGCAATGCATCAGGCGTCAGCACGTCAACAGGCACCCCCAGCAAGTTCCGCAGTTTGTAGCGAATGGCTCCCAGGTCAAACAAGGTGGTGTTGGTCGTGGTGTCCACCAAAATGTCCAGATCACTTTCGTCCGTGTCCAGGCCGTGCACGACCGAACCAAACACGCGTGCATTCACCGCTCTGTGCGCCAGAACGATGTCACGTATTTCGCTGCGGTGGGCCGCCAGTGCTGCAGAGGGTTTCATAAATGGTGGCAGTGCAAGTGTGGAGAGATTTTATGCACAGGGCCTAGGCTTGCCAATCTGACCGGGTCAAGACGCCTCAGACCCGTCAGACCCCTTCGGCCTGAAAAACATCGGATACGCCCGCTGCACCGTCGGGCTGTCGTGGGCCCAGCTGTGGCATTGGCCCAGGAAGTAGGGCGCTTGGGTCATTTCGGGGTGAGGCTGGCCTGCCAGTTTGCGGCGCTGCCATTGGCCAGCCGGCAGGGTTTGGTAGGCGGCAGTGGCCATGTTGAACAGCATCTCGCGCAGGTGGGTGCAGCCGTTGGTGCCGCCCACGTGCTGGTTGATGACTTTGCGCCAGCCCGGGCCCATGGTGCAGCCGATGAGCTTGTGCATGCCGTGTGGCGCGCCCACGCATTCCGGGTGCGGGATGTCGTCCATCGACGTGGCGATGTCCTGGATGACCATCTGGTCGTTGAGCGTCACGCGAATTTTCAGGTTGTGGATCGGCTCTTTGGCTGGAAAGGGCCGTTCGTTGGAAACTTCAAAACCGAAGGTCTTGACATCGGTCAGTTGGGCTTCAATGTCCCACAGACCGTCTTCGCGGTCGTAGCCTTGGAACACCACGGTTCGCGTATGTGACAGTTTGCGGGGGGAGGGAGGGGGAAGTGCCAATGGAAATCTCGTGGGTCTGGTGTTCAATCGCGCCATCATAGCCACGCAGGATGCCTTCCCATGTCGCAATCACTCCACCCCGCGGTTCGCCGCCAAACCATCGCCGACGCGCTGCGCCGCACCGCGCTTCGTTTACCCGCCAAAACCGCCATTGTGTGCAGCAGCACCAGCTGGACTTATGCCCAGTTCGACGCACTGGTCACGCGCCTGGCCGCAGGCTTGGCCAGCATTGGGGTGGCCGAGGGCGACAAGGTGGCGGTGTTGGCGCGCAATTCGCACGGATTTGCCGCGCTGCGCTTTGCGCTGGCCCGTCGGGGCGCGGTCATGGTGCCGATCAACTTCATGCTCAAGGCCGAAGAGGTGGCTTTCATTTTGCGCCACGCGGGTGCCCAAACCTTGGCCACCGACAGCGGCTTGGCCGAGCTGGCGCAGGCTGCAGCCAAGCGCGACACGAAAGTCCAGCAATTCATCTGGTTGCCGTCCGAAGACCCGAGTCAAGCCGTGGCGGGCATGCACAGCTTTGACACGCTGGCCGCCTGCACCGACGCCTTGCCCGACTTGCAGCTGGGCAGCTATGACGTGGCGCAGATCGTCTACACCAGCGGCACCGAGTCCTCGCCCAAAGGCGCGCAGCTCACGCACGACGCCGTCATGTGGCAATACGTCAGCTGCGTGATCGACGCCGAAATCGCCGAGGCTGACGTGGCCCTGCACGCGCTGCCGCTGTACCACTGCGCCCAGCTCGATGTGTTTTTTGGCCCGGCCATTTACATGGGCAGCACCAACGTCATCACGTCCAAGCCCACGCCCGACAACCTGTTGCCGATGATCGAAAAGTTTGGCATCACCAGCTTTTTTGCGCCGCCCACGGTGTGGATTGCGCTGCTGCGCTCGCCGCTGATGGATGCGGGCAAGCTTTCCAAGCTGGCCAAGGGCTATTACGGCGCGTCCATCATGCCGGTCGAGGTGCTCAAAGAACTGGCTGCGCGCTTGCCCAAGGTGCGTTTGTGGAACCTGTATGGCCAGACCGAAATCGCGCCACTGGCCACCCTGCTTGGCCCTGAAGACCAGTTGCGCAAACTGGGTTCATGCGGCAAAGCGGTGCGCAACGTGGAGACCCGCGTGGTCAACGACGCCATGCAGGACGTGGCCGTGGGCGAGGTGGGCGAGATCGTGCACTGCTCGCCGCACCTGATGCTGGGCTACTTCCATGACGACGAGCGCACCCGGGCGGCGTTTGAGGGCGATTGGTTCCACAGCGGTGATTTGGGGCTGATCGACGCGGAGGGTTACATCACGGTGGTGGACCGCAAGAAGGACATGATCAAGTCCGGCGGCGAAAACGTGGCCAGCCGCGAGGTCGAAGAAATGATCTACCGCCTGCCGCAGGTGAGCGAAGTGGCGGTGATTGGCTTGCACGACCCTAAGTGGGTCGAAGCCGTGACGGCGGTGATCGTGGTCAAAGCAGGGCAGACGCTGGACGAGGCGGCGGTGATCGCCCACTGCGCCCAACACATGGCCGGTTTCAAGTGCCCCAAACGCGTGCTCTTCACCGACACCTTGCCCAAGAACCCGAGCGGCAAGCTGCTCAAGCGGGATTTGCGCTTGAGGTATGCGTGAGTTGCGGGGCCAAACCCGACTTCAAGCTTGATTCAAACGCTCATTTTGCGGAAACATGAATTTCTTGGCGTCCGCATCCATCTCTGTTTTGAAGGTGTATTTCGCCTTGAAGGCTTCAGCCCTTTGCGCTGCGGGGCGGGCGTTGACCAGATCGAGCAGGCGTTTGATGTGGGGGTACTGGGTCCAGGTGGCCTCGCCCGTGCCCAGCACATAGGGCAGCAGGCGCGCCCAGCCCCACAAGGCCATGTCAACGATGCTGTAGTGCTCGCCCAGCATGTAGGTGTTTTGTGCCAAGTGTTTTTCCAGCACCGTCCAATGGCGGTGGGCCTCAAAGTCGTAGCGGTTCAACGCGTAGGCTTTGGGTTCGGGTGCCGCATGGCGAAAGTGCACCGACTGGCCCGAAAACGGCCCAATGCCGCTGGCGATGAACAGCAACCAAGACAGCGCCGCGCCACGCTCTTTGGCTTGGCTCACGCTGGGCATGAACTTTTGTTCGCGCTCGGCCAGGTACAACAAGATCGCGTTGCTGTCGAACACGGTCACCTCGCCGTCGCTGATGGCGGGCACTTTGGCATTGGGGTTGACGGCCAAAAATGCCGCGTCAAACTGCTCACCTTTGCGCGTGTCCACCGGCACGGCCTCAAAGGCCAGACCCAGCTCTTCCAGCAAAAGGGCGATCTTCATGGGGTTGGGGGCGGCGTTGAAGAAGAATTTCAGTATGGTTTGATCCTGTTGGTGGGGTTAAAAAGTTGCTTGCAAGTGTCGGCCATGTGCTGTTCGCTGGGCTCAGGGGCGGTCATTTGGGCGACAGGTCAAAGCCGCACAGGTCGGCCGGGTCGGTCGGGTCGGTCTGAGGGGCCCAAAGCGCATGGCAGCTTCATGTTGTGCGCAAAATGCGGTCAATCCAGTCTTGAATTTCAGGCCCCTTCATGCCATGCGCCAGGCCCAGCAACAGGACGATGCGCACCTTGTGCGGCGGCAAAGGGCCCGCTGTCAAAATGCCATGTTGGGCATCGGCGTAGACACTGGCCCGCGTCACGCTGCCGGTGATGAAACGGGCGCAACGCGCCACCAGCACGCCTTGGCCGGGCAGCGACTGAATCAGCGCGCGGTAAGCCGTGGGCGTGTTGGCATTGCCCAAACCGGCATGCACAATGCCTTGCGCGCCAGCGGCCACAAAGGCGAGCAGGGCGGTCTCGTCCACGCCCGCGTAGGCCACGGCAATGTCCACGCGGGGCCAGGCTGAAGGCGTCTTCCACGTGGCGGGGGATTGCCAAGCCACAGTGGGGGCACGGCCTGCAGCGCGGAACCATTGCACCGCTTGGTCGGCCACCTCGCCCAGCGCACCGGCCAGCGGGCTGTCAAAAGCTTCCACGCTGCTGACGTGGCGCTTAGCGACCCACAGGCCTGAGTGGATGCGGCCATTCATGACCACCAAGGTGCCTCGCCCCTGTGCACCGGGGCAGGCGGCCACGCTGCAGGCGTCGAGCAAATTGGCGGGGCCGTCCGCCGAATAAGCGGTGGCCGGGCGCATGGCGCCCACCACCACAATCGGTTTGTGCGTGTCCACGCTCAGGTGCAAAAAGGTGGCGGTCTCTTCCAGTGTGTCGGTGCCGTGCGTGACCACAATGCCCGCCACATCGGGATCATGGACAGCCAGCATCACGGCGGCATGCAAGTCCAGCCAATGCGCTGGTCGCACGTCGTAACTGGCCAGCTGCATGGGCTGTGTGACTTGGATGCCGTAGCGCTGCCGCAGCTCGGGCACGGTGTCGAGCACGGCCGCCAGGCTCAGGCTGGCGGGTTGGTAATCGGTGCTGTTTGATGCAGTGCTGGCCGCGCCTGCGATGGTGCCGCCCGTGCCGATCAGGGCCAATGTGGGTTTGGTCATGGTTCAAGTCTCCGAAAAAACCATGTGCACGCTGCCCAGCACGCCGTAATCTGCGCTGGCGCTGTCGCCCGGCTGCAGCTCCAGCGGCACCATGCAGGTGCCGGTGGTGACCACATGGCCCTTTTGCAGCGTGATGCCCAAGCTCGACAGCTGGTTGGCCAGCCAGGTCAGGGCGATGCGCGGGTCGCCCAGCACCTTGCCGCCTGTGCCCTCACGGGTGTACTTCAGTTGGCTGCCGCGCTGGACTTGGGCGTGCACCGGGTAGGCGCTCAAGTCCAGATCGCGCCAGACATCGGGCGCGGCCGGGCCCAGCACAAAGTGCCGCGCACACGCGTTGTCGGCCAGCAGTTGCGCCTCTCCCGCTGCGGTAAAGGGCTCCATCCGCGAGTCGGGCACCTCCAGGGCCGGGTGCAAGCTGGCCACCGCGTTCATGACTTGTTGCTGGGTATAGGGCGCCGCTTGCGGTGGCAGGTCTTGCGCCATGGCAAAAGCAAATTCCGGCTCGGCCACGCGCATGCGGTTGCCCGCTGACGGCACGCTGGCGCCGCTTTCAAACACCTGGCCAGACAACAAGCGACCGGCCAGAGGGCCGCGCACGTTGATGTGCGCCTGCCCGTTGGCACTGGTGGCGGCGATTTTCCAGCCCACCACTTGGCGGCCAGACACGGCGGGCAGTTGGGCTTGGGCGGCGTAGCCTTGGGCGGCTGTCATGGGGCGGCAGGCTTCGGGCAGGGCGCTGAGCACTTGGCCCGATTGCCAATGGGCCCAAATCAAATGGGCAGCTTGCTGATTTGCTGGTGTGGTCATGGCGCTTTGCAAGGTGAAAATGGTGTGAAACAAGAACGCAGGGCATCAAAATGACACAGCCGCATTGTCACGCACCCGCTCAAGCACCGGGACACCCGTCAGGCACGCGCACACGGCGCTGCAGGGTCTGTCAGTGGTGCGTTTGTTGTGTATAATTTTGGGCTTGGTGTGTTTCAAAGCCATGCCCTTGGTGATATAGCTCAGTTGGTTAGAGCGCAGCATTCATAATGCTGATGTCGGTGGTTCAAATCCACCTATCACCACCAAGACACGATCCAAGGCCGTTCACTGTCATTTTGTGAACGGCCTTTTTCATTGGTAAACCCGTGTTTTGCAGGGCTAGGGCGTGCAAGCCACGCCTTGACGCCAAGTCTTTTGCAGCCATGCATGGGCATGCCTGAGCGCGGGCCCGACGCAAGCCCCCAGCCCTGCCAGACCTTCGCCCCTCGGTTATGGTCAGGGGATGAACAATCAGTCTTGGATGCATGGTTTGAAGCTGGGTGCGCGCCAGTTGTGGCGCGACCTGCGGGCGGGTGAGTTGCGCTTGTTGATGGTGTCGGTGGCGCTGGCGGTGGCCGCTTTGACGGCGGTGGGTTTTCTGGCCGACCGCATGCAGACAGGCCTGTGGCGCGATGCGCGCCAACTGCTGGGGGGCGACGCGGTGGTGGTGAGCGACCAGCGCACGCCTGAGGCTTTTGTGCAAAAAGCCCGCGATGCGGGTTTGCAAAGCAATACCAATGTGAGTTTTCCGACCATGGCGCGGGCCATGCAGCCTGACCTGGGCAGCGCAGCGGCCGATGTTTCGGCTGCCGATGCCCAAGTTCAAGCGCCGCCGGCGACCCGTTTGGTGTCCTTGAAGGCGGTCGAGGCGGGTTACCCTTTGCGCGGCCGGATGGAGATCGCTGGCCCGGCCGATGAGGCAGCCAAGCCTGCAGCCGCTTTGCCTGCGCCGGATGCGCGAGCAGACCCACGCGGCCCCGGCATTCCGCCCGAGGGCGAAGTGTGGGTCGATGCCGCTTTGCTCGAGGCCTTGGATCTGCGTTTGGGCCAAAGCTTGCATTTGGGCGAGCGCAGTCTGCGCATCGGCGCCACCATCACCCGCGAGCCCGACCGAGGGGCTGGTTTCATGGCCTTTGCGCCGCGCGTGATGATGAACATGGCCGATTTGGCATCGACCGGTTTGGTGCAACCGGCCAGCCGTGTGAGCTGGCGCATGGCGGTGGCTGGCAGCGATGCGGCCGTGGGCCAGTTTTTGCCATGGGCCAAGGCCGAGGTTGACAAGCTCGATGTGCGCGGCGTGAAGGTTGAATCGCTGGAAAGCGGCCGCCCCGAGATGCGTCAAACCTTGGACCGGGCCTCGCAGTTTTTGAACTTGGTGGCTTTGTTGGCCGCTTTGCTGTGCGCGGTGGCGGTGGCTTTGGCGGCACGCAGTTTTGCCGAGCGCCAACTGGACGCCTGCGCTTTGTTGCGGGTACTGGGGCAAAGCCAGCGCACACTCACTTTGAGTTATGGCCTGGAGTTTTTGGGCGCTGGCTTGGTGGCCAGCGTGCTGGGGGTGTTGGTCGGCTACGGCGTGCACTTGGGTTTTGTGCACTTGCTGGCGGGGCTGGTCGAGGCCAATTTGCCCGCTGCCACTTGGCAGCCTGCGCTGATGGGCATGGCCATGGGGCTGACGCTGCTGGTGGCTTTTGGCCTGCCGCCGGTGTTGCAGTTGGCGCAAGTGCCCCCGCTGCGCGTGATTCGGCGTGACTTAGGACACGTGCAGGTGCGCTCAGGTTTGGTGCTGGCGATGGGTTTGATTGGCTTTGCCGTCACCTTGCTGATGGTCAGCCGCAACCTGACTTTGGGCCTGATCACCGTGGGCGGCTTTGCGCTGGCATTGCTGGTGTTTGCGGCCATGGCCGCTGCGGCTTTGTGGTTGCTGCGCCGCGCGGTGCCCGACGAAGCAGCGCCGCGCTGGTTGCGACTGGCCACACGCCAAGTGGCGGCGCGGCCAGTTTTTGCGGTGGTGCAGGTCAGTGCCTTGTCGGTGGGCTTGTTGGCGCTGGCCTTGCTGGTGTTGTTGCGCACCGACTTGATCGCCAGTTGGCGTCAAGCCACCCCGGTGAATGCGCCGGACCGTTTTGTCATCAATGTGCAGCCCGATCAGGCCGAGGCGTTTTTGGCGCACTTGAACAAAGCGGGGGTCCAATCGCCCGATTGGTTCCCCATGATCCGGGGCCGCTTGGTGGCCGTCAATGGCCGTGTTTTGGGTGCAGACGACATGGCGGCAGACCGCGGCAAGCGCTTTTTGGACCGAGAGATCAACCTCTCGCACAGTGCCAACTTGCCCGAGCACAACCCGCTGGTGGCCGGGCGTTGGCAAAACGATGAGGCCGATGGCGTGAGTGTGGAGGAGGGCATAGCCCAAGACCTGGGGCTCAAGCTGGGTGACCGTTTGGGTTTTGACATTGCCGGTCAGCCGCACGAGGCGCGCATCACTTCATTGCGCAAGGTGGACTGGGCCTCGATGCGGGCCAACTTCTTCATGCTCTTTCCGGTGTCGCAAATGCCCGACTTGCCCATGACTTACATGGCCGCTTTTCGCTCACCTCAGGGTCAGCCGGGTTTTGAAAACGCCATGGTCAATGAATTTCCCAACATCACCAGTGTCGACATGCGCAGCACCTTGGCCCAGGTGCAGCGGGTGATGGACCAGGTCATCCGTGCGGTGGAGTTTTTGTTTGCCTTCACCTTGGCCGCGGGCTTGATGGTTTTGCTGGCCGCTGTGGGTGCAAGCCGCCAAGCGCGCGAACGCGAGTACGCCATCATGCGTGCGCTTGGCGCGGGCCGCAGTCTGTTGGCGCAGGTACAGCGCACCGAGCTTTTGGGCCTTGGTTGGTTGGCGGGCTTCATGGCCAGCGCGATGGCCTTGTTGGTGGGCTGGGTGTTGGCCCGCTATGCTTTTGAGTTCGCTTGGCAGCCGCCTTTGTGGGCCCCATTGGCGGGGGGCTTGGCCGGAGCCTTGTTGGCCTGGGGCGCGGGCAGCCTGAGCCTGGCCGGGGTCTTGCGCCAGCCAGTGGTGCAAACTTTGCGCCAAGCCACACAGTGATCCTGCTGTGCCAAGGCCCTTTGCAACTCGGCACAATCGCACCCCATGAACCTCGAAGACAAGCCTCCTTTTGACACGCCTTTTGCTTGGGCGGGCGGCGAGGGGGCTGTGCGCAGCTTGGCCGATCGCTTTTACGATCTGATGGACATGGAGCCCGGCTACAAAGCCCTGCGCGATGCGCACGGCAGCAGTTTGGAGGGGGCCCGCGACAAACTGTTTTGGTTTTTGTGCGGCTGGCTGGGCGGGCCCGCGCACTACACCGAGCGCTTTGGTCACCCGCGTTTGCGCATGCGGCACATGCCGTTTTCGATTGGCATTTTGGAGCGTGACCAGTGGCTGGCTTGTATGGACCAGGCCATGACCGAGCTGAACCTGGACCCCGTGCTGCGCGAGCGCTTGAACGCCAGCTTTTTCAAGACCGCCGATTGGATGCGCAACCGTGGCGCTTGACGCGCCCGGGATGTGTGAGCGCTTGGCCCCTGTCCATGATGGCCCAGCCAGGAGCCCTTTGTGAAAATCAATGCACTGCAAGACCTGAAAAAAGTGCGCCAAAAATTGGCCCAAGCGCAAGCCCAGGCCCAAGCCTTGGCCGCTGCTCAGGCCTTGGTGGCCCGGCAGCGCGAGGCTGAAAGCAATTTGTTTGTCAGGGCCGTGGGCGTGGTGCAACGCTTGCCAGACCATGACCAAGTGAGCTTGGTGGGCCCCAGTCCAGAGCCCATCGCGCACCAACGCCAGCTGGACAACGAAGCGGTGCTGCGCGACTGCCTGAGCGACGAGTTTGACGCCAGCACCCTGCTCGACACAGACGATGCGCTGAGCTTCAGACGCCCCGGCGTTGGCCGCGACGTGATCCACAAACTGCGCAAGGGTGATTGGTCGATTCAACGTGAGATCGATTTGCATGGCCTGCGCAGCGATGAGGCCCGATTGGCCTTGTCCGAATTCATTCGCTTGTCGCAGCGCCACGGCTTGCGTTGTTTGCGTGTGGTGCACGGCAAAGGCTTGGGCTCGCCCGGCAAGACCCCGGTGCTCAAGTCCAAGGTGCACAGCTGGTTGGTGCAAAAAAACCAGGTCATGGCCTTTGTGCAGGCCAAGCCCGCCGAAGGGGGGGCTGGGGCCTTGGTGGTTTTGCTCAAACCCGGTTGAGGGGTTTGCTCAACCGGGTTTTTGCGCCTGCTCGCACGCCACTTGCACCAAGCTGCGTAGCCCGTCATCGCCTTGGCGCATGGCGCTCAGGCAACCGCCCCAAACGCAGCCGGTGTCCAAAGACCAGACATCGCTGCGGCCCTGCCAGCCCAGCGTGGACCAATGGCCAAATGCGACCGTGATGTCAGCCGTGCGCCGACCCGGCACATCAAACCAAGGCATGAAACCGGCCGGGGCTTTGGCAGCGCCTTCTTTGTTGACAAACTCCATGCGGCCATCGGCCGCGCAAAAGCGCAAGCGCGTGAACGCGTTGACCACCACGCGCCAGCGGTCCAAGCCTGCCAAGTCATCGTGCCAGGCAGCCGGTTTGTTGCCATACATATGGGTCAAAAACAAGGACAAGTCTGGTCCGCGCAGCACGGTGTGCATCTCGTGCGCCAAGGCCAATGTTTGCGCCAAAGTCCAGCCGGGCAAGACCCCTGCATGCACCGACAACACGCCGTGCGACCACAGGGCCAAGTGCTGTTGGCGCAGCCAGTCGAGCAAGGCCTCGCGGTCGGGTGCGTTCATCAAACCGTCCAAGGTGTCTTGCCGCTTGCTGTTGCTCACACCCCTGGCCACGGCCAAGGCATGCAAGTCGTGGTTGCCCAGCAAGCACTGCACACTGCCTTGCCAGCCCATCAGGCGGCGCAGCACCCCCACAGAGTCCGGGCCCCGGTTGACCAGATCGCCCAAAACGATGAGCTGGTCGCGGCTGGGTGAGAAATCGACAAGCGCCAGCAAGCGGCCCAAAGCGGCGTTGCAGCCTTGAATATCACCGATCCAGTAAACAGCCATATTGCACCTGTCGTATTGAAATTGAAGGGCCATTTTGGGGTGCGATGGCATCGCCTGACTTTAATTCACCATTTTGCAGCCTTCATAATCGGCTTTGGGCTGAATTAAATCCGAAAAAATGGGTTTATTTGGCGATGGCAGGCTGATGTTGGTGTATATTCCATATTTCATATTTTTAATAGGAGTTTTTACCATGACACAAACCTACAAAGAGTTGTTACAACAACGCGAAGCATTGGAGTTGGCAATTGCCCAAGCGCGGCAAAATGAAATCGCCAGTGCCGTGGCCAAAGTGCGTGAACTGGTGGCCGAATATGGTTTGACGGCCCAAGATGTCTTTCCTGGCCGAGCCTCCAAAGCCGGTGTTGTCAAAACCGTCAGCAAGGTGGCTGCCAAGTACCGTGATGCGTCAACTGGACAGACCTGGACTGGCCGTGGCAAAGCCCCCAAATGGATCGACGGCAAAGACCGCGCGCCTTTTGTCATTGCTTGAAAGTCACGGGGTCAGCGGCCAATCCGGATGGGCGTGATGGCATCAACCGGTTTGTGCGCAGCTTGACCCCTTTGGTCTGCATAACCCCGCTTTCGCGGGGTTATGCTTTGGTGGCCTGAAGTTTTGCAGCGGGGTCAGCACCGCTGCAATGCCCCATCCTAAACACAGAGACAAGTTACTCAATGCGTGCTCTTGAAAATGAAAGTCTGTCTGCTGTTGTGCAAGCCGTAAAGGACCGCTGGTTTTTGGCCTACACCAAACCCAAGTTGGAGTCGGTGGCGCAGTTCAATTTGGCGCAACAGGGGTTTGAAGTCTATTTGCCGCTGTTTAAAAAATTCAAGAAAACAGAACAAGGTCCAGTGGCATTGTTTGAGCCCATGTTTCCCAGGTATATTTTGTTTCGACCCACCCGGGCAGAACAAAGTATTTCAGTGGTGCGCAACAGCAAAGGGGTGTCCAACATCGTGCGGTTTGGGTTTGAGCCGGCGTTGTTGCCGAACGAGGTGGTGCACCACATACGCCAAATGGAAAAAGACCGCGAGCAGGCCACCATCGAGACCTTGAATCCGCTCAAAGTCGGCCAGCCGGTTCGGCTCAGGCACACCGCTTTGGGCACCATCGAGGGTTTGGTGCACCATGTTTCCAGCAAGCGTGTGGCCGTTTTGTTGGAGATTTTGGGGCGTCCTACGGTGGTTCAGGTGGCGCACCACCAGGTGGAGTTATCGGCCTAACGGTCATGAACTCAAGGCGAGGCCCCGGATGATGCAAGCAAGGGCAGGCTGGGGCTGTTGGGCTCGAGCCGAGAAAATCCTTGCCAATCGGCTGCCCTCAGGCCAGCTTCAGCTCGTCAGCTCGTCCCCATCGGCGTTTCTTTCATGTCAAAGCGGCTGGGCAGGTCACCGCCACTGCCTGGCACCCTGAAACCCCCAAGCCCTGGGCTTCAAAGGGGCGCAGAGGAGCCAAACCGCCGGTCTCTGGCGGCAAACCATGTCAAGGCTTGGTCAAACATGGCGGGTGTGAAGTCGGGCCAAAGTTCGTCGCAAAAGAACAGCTCGGCATAAGCGGCCTGCCACAGCAAAAAATTGCTCACCCTCGACTCGCCGCCGGTACGGATCAGCAAATCAACCTCGGGTGCACCCGCTGTGCTGAGGTGTGCGCTCAGGGCCTCCTCGGTGAGGGCGTCTAAATTCAGATCGGGGTGCGATCTTTGCCAAGACTGGGCAGCTTGGAGCATGTCCCAGCGCCCCCCGTAGTTGGCACACACGTTCAAGGTGAGGGCGTTGTTGCCCGCAGTTTGGGCTTGGGCCTCGGCGATCAGTTCTTGCAGAGCGTCTGAAAAGCGCCGGGTGTCACCCAGCACGCGCAAGCGCACACCGTTGGCGTTCATGTTGCGCACTTCATTTTTCAGGTAGGTCATGAACAAACCCATGAGGCTGCTGATTTCCTCTTCAGGACGCCGCCAATTTTCGGTGCTGAACGCAAAAAGACTGAGCTGCGCAATGCCCCTTTGTGCGCAGGCTTTGGCGATGTCTCTGACTCTTTGCGCGCCAGCGGCATGACCCAATGCCAGAGGCATGAAGCGTTTTTTGGCCCAGCGTCGGTTGCCGTCCATGATGATGGCGACATGCTGTGGCAACGTGGCGGTGCAAGGGGGTGACAACAGAAGTTCTCAGTCCAAAAAGGTTCTTGATTTTAGGGCATCCCCAGGCTGTTTCTGTGGTTTGATGGCGGCAACGCAGCACACAGCCATGCAAAAGGTGTTTTTGGCAGAGCGTCTGTGTGCGGCTTGTTCTTGTCAACCCTTGTCTGCCTTTGTCATCCCGGGCGCAGACCCGGCTTCCAGAGTGCAGCGATGGCCTTGAGAAAATGCCAGCAACACCCATGAATGGGGGACAGGGTCGGACATGGCAGACGCCACCCATTTGCCTCGGTATTGCCAAACTTCAACCGGCCAGAGCCAACACGCCCATCCAAGGCACGACACATGAACCTCAAAATCCAAGAATTTTTGCAGCGCATTCAGCAATTGGAGTTGGCCATTGAGCAAGAGGCCAAAAGCCGTCGCCAGCAATGGGAGGCGGACTTTGAAGAACAAAAAGTGCGTTTTGAAAAAGAGGTGTTGGCGCAGCAAAAGCGGTTCAAGGCAGGTTGGCTGGGCTACGTGTTCACGGCACAGTGGCGGCACGTGTTGTGTGTGCCCTTCATTTACCCCGTGTTGTTGCCCATGCTGCTGCTCGATGCCTTTGTCACCCTGTACCAGTGGGTGTGTTTTCCCCTGTGCGGCATGCCCCGCGTCAAGCGGTCCAGCTATTTTGTGTACGACCGCACGCACTTGGCCTATTTGAATTGGTTGGAAAAAATCAACTGCGCGTATTGCGCTTATGGCAATGGTTTGATGGCCTATGGCCGTGAGGTGGTGGGCTTGACCGAAAAGTATTGGTGCCCGATCAAACATGCGCGCCGCCGCATGCAGGCCCATGCGCATTACCATGCTTTCGCCGATTATGGCGATGCCGAAAACTACCGCGCCGAGCTGACCCGCTTGCGCGCTGAGTTGACCCGCTGGCGCGCCAGCGAGGACGGTTCATCCCGCTGAGGAGGAGCCGTTTTTTAGCGGGGGCCTGAAAAATGACAGGGGCTGCGATTGGATGCGTTGGCCAATCGCTTGGCGGATGCGGCTGCGGTTGACAATGCTGACGTTTTGCGCAGCCAAGGCCACCCGAAAGGCCAGGTAAAAACTGACCCCCAAATTGAGCGGGCCGATGATTGCCAAACCGGCCAAAGCCCAGCCAAATTCGGGCGTGCTCAAAGCATCGGTGCCGAGCGCGAACAGCGCTGCAGTGATTTGACCGGCTGCCAAGGTGACGTGCCGCACATCCAGGTTCAAACCAAAGAACAAAGCCACCACCGGCACCAAGCCCAGCATCAGGCCCAGCGATATGCTGGCCGCCAGACCCGAAATGTTGCGTTGCAAATACAGGCCGACACGGTCGGCACCGCGCACCCCGATCCAGCGCCGCAACTGGGGGTGGTAGCGCAGTGCCGAATCGAGTTGGTGCAAAACAAATGCGTTTTCGACCCAGCCCGCAATGATGCTGGAGGCAAACAGCAGCACACCGGTGAAGGCGGCGTATAAGGCAGTAGGGCCAAGCAGGTGGACCGATGCCAGCACGGATTGGGCTTTGGCTTGGCCGACCATGGGCGACAGATCCAGCAGGTGCAAACCCCAGCAGATCAACAACACAGCGGGCACCACGGCCAGCAAGTTGCCCAAAATCGCGGCAATTTGCGACCGAAACAAATGGGCCACCTCGTCCACAAAGTTGGTCACGCCGATGTCGTCCTCGATGTTTTTGAGTTTGGCGGCCATGGCAGGCGCTGTCACGGCCGGTTGCTTGGTGGCCACCGTCCAGTGCAGCAGCATGACCAGCACAAAAGACACGGCGTAGTTGGTGCCCGCCGCCAAGCCTGCCCAAAAGGGTGAAAGCGCCAAACCCAACAAGGCGAACTTGACCCAGGTGGTCAGGCCAATCACGGCCCCGCCACCCAATGCTTTGCCCAGCATGCGGCGGTACTCGGCACCATCGCGGGTGATGTAGTGTTCGCCACTTTCGGCGCTGCGTTGAGCCACCTTTTCGGCCAACATGTGGCTGTTGGCCACCCACAGGCTGGCGATGCTGCGGCTGTCGTGGCTCACTTGGGCCAGGTGCGACAACAAGGCCAGCATGGCGGGCACAGGTGCGTGGGTGAGCAAAGCTTCCAGCAGGTGTTTGCAGCGGATCACCAAGTGGCGCAGTTGCCGCAGTTTGAACACAATCCCCACCGAAATGCCGTGCTCTTGCAGGTGCGAATACACGGTGTAGGCGGCGTGGCGGCAGTCGTCGAGTTGGCCTTTGAGGTTTTGGGCGGCTGTTTGACAGGCCGTGCTGTGCGGGCCGTTTTGCTGCAGGGCTTGGCGAAAGGCCTCCAGCGCCATGGGCAGTTCGTGGAACGGTCGGGTGTCATCGACCCGGCTGGCCATGCGGGTGCGAATCTCTGCAGAGTGCCCGGTGGCGTTGACTTGCCCGACGCAATAGGTCAAGGCGTCCATCAAGCTCGCTTGCAATGCGGGCGGTGCCTGCGTCGGTGCCTCGGGCAAGCAAAGCCGGGTCAAAGCGTGCAGCGTGTGCTCGTCCAGTTGTTGCAGCCATTGCACGTCAAACGGTTCAGGTTGCAAAAATATAAACAGCGCCCCCAAGTCGCGGGTATCGGGTGTTGAGGGCAAAAATTTCATCCGCAAACGGTTGCCCAAGTCGCTCATGAAGGCGGCCCGAGAGGCAAAACCCAAGTCGGCCAACAGGGGCGTGGCATCCGCATCGGCCAAAAAGCCCTGCCACCATGTTTGCCAAGCTTGAGTGTTTTCAGGCCGTGCCAGCAAAGTGTCTGCCAGCAAACCAAGGCGAGCGGCGGCTTCATGCGGTGAAGTGCGCGAGCCCCGAATCCAGTGCAGGGCATCGCTGAGCCACAAATGCCGCTCGACCCGGTGGGCCAACAGGGGCAGTTGCTGGATCAGGCTGAGGAGGTTCGGGCTGGTTGACATGAATTCAAAACAATGCAAAAAGGCCTGACCTTACCGCAAACCTGTGTCACGCCATCGACACCTTGAATTCGGCAAGGTGAATAAAGTGAACACCATGAAAACCTTTGAAACTTTGGCCGAATTGGCCGCGTGTGTGGGTCAAGATGTGGCGGCGACCGAGTGGGTCGACATCACCCAGGACCAAATCAACCAGTTTGCCCAAGCCACGGGCGATCAGCAGTGGATACACGTGGATGAGGCTCGCGCCAAGCAAGGGCCTTTCAAAGTGCCCATCGCCCATGGTTTTTTGACGCTGTCGCTGTTGTCCCAGTTTTTTGACAAAACCATCGTCATCAAGACAAAGCGCATGGGTGTCAATTACGGTTTGAACAAAGTGCGCTTCATGGCCCCTGTGCCCGTCGGCAGCCGTTTGCGAGCGCATTTGCATTTGCATTCGGCCACGCCCATTGAGGGCGATGGTCTTCAGTTGCAGTGGAATGTGACGGTCGAACGCGAGGGCAGTGCCAAACCCGTGTGCGCAGCCGAGTCGCTGGTGCGCATTTACGCCTGAATCCTTGTGTCCGGTGGGCTGTGAGCGCCCGAAAAACCCTGCTGCCGCCAAGCCTCAAAAACGGTGATGGCCACCGCATTCGACAAATTCAAGCTGCGTTGGCCCTCGCGCATCGGCAGTTTGATGCGTTGCGCGGGCGCGAATTTTTCACGCAACTCGGCGCACAGACCTCGGGTCTCGGAGCCAAACACCAGCCAGTCGCCCGGGGCAAATGCCACTTGGTGGGCGGGGCGACTGGCGCGGGTGGTGAGGGCAAACATGCGTTCAGAGACGGGCTTTTCAGTGTGCACAAACGCGGCCCAATCGGCATGCCGCTTGACGCGGGCGTACTCGTGGTAATCCAAACCCGCCCGGCGCATGTGTTTGTCGTCCATTGAAAACCCCAGGGGCTCGATCAAGTGAAGCGTGCAGCCGGTGTTGGCCGCCAAGCGAATGGCATTGCCTGTGTTGGGCGGTATCTCGGGCTCGACCAGAACGATGTGAAACATGGCGCGTATTGTGCCTTGCACGCGTGGCCTGAAGCGGCCGGCATGGGGGTACCCGCTGCAGGGGCTTGGGATGCGGTGCCTGTGTTCACTGTCCATTGGAGCCGCCAAGATCGGTGCGTGCCAGCACCAAGGCGCTGATGTGCGTGGCCCCAGCTTGGCGCAACACATGGGCGGCGGCGTGCAAAGAAGCGCCACTGGTCATCACGTCATCAACCACCACCACCCGCTTGCCGCGCAGCTGGGCGGCGCGCAGTGGCGCAAGGGCAAAAGCCCCTGCCAAGTTGGCCAGCCGCTGGGCTCTGGGCAGTGTGCGCTGTGAAGGGGTGTCGCGGGTGCGCAAGAGCAAATTCGCATCGGCTTTTCGGGGGCTGAGCTGCCGTGCCAACAGCCACGATTGGTTGAAGCCCCGCTCCGACAAGCGCTGGGCAGACAGGGGAATGGGCAAGACCCAGTCGGCGGCATCCAAGCTGTCTTGAGCCCCAGGCGCTGTGCGCATCAAAGAGGCCAAGGGCCTGTCCCAGCCCGCTTGTTCTTGAAATTTGTAGCGTGCGATCACATCGACCCATGGCCAAGCATAGGTGGTCGCGGCCAGGCAAAGGTCCAAAGGCGGCCGTGCAAGCACGCATGCACCGCAAAGCCTGATCGCGTCTGGCACCGGCAGCGCACAGGCCAAGCAGCGGTGGCGCGGTGGCGCAAAACGGCGGATGCACAGCTCGCACAGCGGGGCCTGAGGCCAACTTTGGCAAATGGCGCAGCGGCTGGGCAAGCAAGCCCATAGCCGAGCGAGCCGCCAAGCGCTCAGCGGGGAGTTGTCGTCAGTGCGCTCTGGGTTCGGCATGATGTCAATATACTCAGGCGCTCAGACTCACACAAGCGCGTGGCCCGCCAGACCGGCCAGCGTTTTCGCGGCGATCGCCGCCCACCCAAGCACGCGCCATGTCTTCAGACATTCACCCACCCTCCTTAGACCCTGTTGCGGCAGTGCGCTGGCTTGCCATGCCCAGCAAGGCGGGTGTTTCCCCTTGGTTGCACGAAGAAGTCGCCTCGCGCATGCAAGAGCGTTTGGACTTCATCCGTTTGCAACCCCAGCAATGGGTGCACTGGGAACCATTGAGCGGCGGCCTGGCCGCGCACCAAGCCTTGCAGCAACGTTACCCCAAGTCCGAGGTGTGGATGCGCTGCGCTCAGCCTGGGCATGGCGAGACCGCTCGAAAAGCCTTGGCGCAGCCTTGGTGGCGCGTGCGATCTTGGCGCGCTCCTCTGCTGCGTTGGGGCATGCCGCCTGAGCACAGTGCACACATGCTCTGGGCCAACATGCAGTTGCATGCATCGCCACAGCCGCAAGCGCTGCTGCAAGAGTGGCATCGGACCTTGGCAGAAGACGGTTTTTTGATGTTTTCTTGCTTTGGCCCTGATACCCTGCGTGATCTTCGGCTCGTTTACGCTCAGGCCGGATGGCCAGAGCCTGCCCACGAATTCACCGACATGCACGATTGGGGTGACATGCTGGTTCAGGCCGGTTTTGCGGAGCCGGTCATGGACATGGAGCGCATCACCTTGACGTACGCCTCACCTGACAGTTTGCTGACAGATTTGCGCGCCATGGGCCGAAATCTGCATGTCCACCGTTTTGCAGGCCTGCGCGGCAAGCGATGGCGGGCGCAATTGGATGCAGCCCTGTTGACATTGGCCCAGGCACAACCGGGTGGGCGGCTTTCTTTGGGCTTTGAGATCGTCTACGGGCATGCCTTGAAACCCAAACCCCGAATGAAAATGGCGGCTCAAACCCAAATCGATCTGGCGCAGATGCGGCATATGCTGCGTTCTGGTGGGGGTATAGCGGGCAAAGTTTGAGCGCTGTCAAAAGATGGATTGATCTCAGGTAAAATCCGCCGGTTTTGGACACGATGCGGGCTTGTCGGTTGTTAGCTTAATGAAAGTTGACCAATGTCTAATCAGACTTACATATTGGCGCAAGTGTCAGGTTCTGCCATACATTGGCGGCTCAAACGCAATTGCTCAGTGACACCAACTCAATTGGCTTGGTTTTACCTGTCTTTGTGCACCGTGTCTTTGGGTATAGGTGCTTTTTTCTGGTCGCTGGGGGCCACTTTAGTGCTGGCTTTTGCCGGGATCGAGGTGATTGTGGTGGGCTTGGCTTTTTTGGTTTATGCCCGCCACGCTGCCGATGGTGAGTTGATCTCTCTCAACGGCAGCAATTTGGTGGTTGAGTTAGAGACAGCGGGTCGCTTAGAGCGGGCTGAATTTGAGCGCCAATGGGTGCGGGTAGAGCCCAAGTCAGGCGATCAAAGCTTGATCGAGTTGTCGGGTCAAGGTCGTTCCATCGAAGTGGGCCGATTTGTGCGGCCTGAGCAGAGGCAGGGGCTGGCAAGGGAAATCAGGAAAGCACTGCGGTCGGTGTGATGTTTGGTGGCAAGCTGGGCTAAATGCGGTTTGTCAAAGGTTTGAATACAACAGAGTCTTGGAAGTTAGTGAGAACCATGAAGAATATTTCCAATCAATTGGCTTCGCTGCTGTCCCGTGCGGGCGTTTTTGCAGGTGCATGGGTTGCCACTGCTGTGCATGCAGTCAACGACTTGCCTGGTGGACCGGCAGTCAACCAACTCAATTTGCACCCGCCAGTGACCCGAATCGCCGCAGAGCAGCAATGGTTGCACTGGATGATGCTGATCATCTGCACAGTGATATTCATTGCGGTGTTCGCGGTCATGTTTTATTCCATTTGGAAACACCGCAAGTCGGTGGGACACAAACCCGCCAAGTTCACCGAATCCATCACGGTCGAAGTGGTTTGGACGGCTGTGCCATTTTTGATTGTGATTTTGATGGCCTTGCCTGCCACCAAAGTTTTGGTGGCGCAAAAAGACACCACCAACGCCGACCTGACCGTCAAAGTCACCGGCTACCAGTGGAAGTGGGGTTACGACTACATCAATGGCGAAGGCGAGGGCCTGAGCTACATCTCCACACTGGACTCCTCCCACCGCGCCATGTCCAATGCGGGCAAACCAGAAGGTGACAACTACTTGCTCAAAGTGGACTACCCCTTGGTGGTTCCTGTGAACCAAAAAGTGCGTGTCATCACCACCGCCAACGACGTGATCCACTCGTTCATGGTGCCTGCTTTTGGCATCAAGCAAGATGCCATTCCGGGCTTTGTGCGCGACACATGGTTCCGCGCTGAAAAAACGGGCGATTTCTATGGTCAATGCGCCGAGTTGTGCGGGAAAGAGCATGCTTACATGCCCATCCATGTGAAGGTGTTATCGGCCACCGACTACGCCGCTTGGGTGGACACCGAGCGCAAGAAACAATTGGCCAAAGCCGATGACCCGAGCAAAGTCTGGGCCTTGGACGATTTGTCCAAGCGCGGCGAGAAAGTCTATGCGTCCAACTGCGCGGCCTGCCACCAAGCCAATGGCCAAGGCGGGGGTGCCATCAAAGCTTTGGACGGCTCCGCCCTTGTGTTGGACGGCAACCACGCCAATTTGATTTCGGTCATGCTCAACGGTGCGGGCAATGGTGCCATGCCTGCCTGGAAGCAACTGTCGGACACCGAAATCGCTGCTGTGACCTCTTACATCAAAAACAACTGGTCCAACAAGACCGGGCAAATCGTGCAACCTGCTGAAGTTTTGGCAGCCCGCAAATAAGCCGTACCGTACACCCTGCTAGCAAAGGAAATCAAGATGAGTGCCGTTCTCGACCATCACGATCATGCACACGACGACCACGGTCACGCACCAGCGGGCTGGCGTCGTTGGGTGTATGCCACCAACCACAAAGACATCGGTACCTTGTACCTGTTGTTCAGCTTTGCCATGTTGATGGTGGGCGGCGTTTTGGCGCTGGGCATTCGGGCTGAGCTCTTTCAGCCCGGCTTGCAAATTGTCAATCCCGAGTTGTTCAACCAGTTCACCACCATGCACGGCATCATCATGGTGTTCGGTGCGATCATGCCGGCCTTTGTGGGTTTTGCAAATTGGATGCTGCCGCTGCAAATTGGCGCATCTGACATGGCCTTTGCCCGCATGAACAACTTCAGCTTCTGGTTGATGATCCCAGCCGCTTTGATGTTGGTGGGCTCCTTCTTCATGCCTGGTGGAGCCCCTGCGGCCGGTTGGACCATGTACGCGCCGCTGACCCTGCAAATGGGTCCTTCGATGGATGCGGCGATCTTTGCGCTGCACATCTTGGGTGCCTCCTCCATCATGGGCTCAATCAACATCATCGTGACCATCTTGAACATGCGCGCCCCGGGCATGACCTTGATGAAAATGCCCATGTTCGCCTGGACATGGCTCATCACCGCTTACTTGTTGATTGCCGTGATGCCCGTGTTGGCGGGCGCGATCACCATGACTTTGACTGACCGCCATTTCGGCACCAGCTT
>NZ_JBIKIL010000202.1:0-3421 GCF_044361645.1 Limnohabitans sp.
TGGCGAACTGGGCATTTACCCACGCCACACGCCGCTGATCACCCGCATCAAGGCCGGGTCGGTTCGCATTGAGAAGGCTGACGGCGGCGAAGAATTCGTTTTCGTGGCCGGTGGCATTCTGGAAGTGCAGCCCGACTGCGTGACCGTGATGTCCGACACCGCGATTCGCGGCAAAGACCTCGACGAAGAAAAAGCCAATGCGGCCAAGCAAGTAGCCGAAGAAGCGCTGCGCAACGCCAAAAGCGAAATCGACTTGGCCGTGGCCCAGTCCGAATTGGCTGTCTTGGCGGCTCAGTTGTCGGCCTTGCGCAAGTACCGCAAAAAATAAAAGTTTGCGCTTTTCAGATGCTCTGACCTTGGTGACAAGGCGCAGACTCAAACCCGGCACAGTGCTCTGTGGCCGGGTTTTTTCTTGGCGACGTGCTGCGAAGCGATGGGGTACGACAACACACAGGCTTGGGCCTGGCAAACAAGGCAAAATGAAGCGATGATTTCCTCGAACAAGACAAGCCCATGAAACGCACGAAAATGCAGGCGGCCGTGGTTGGCGGCACGCCCGAAGACATCGAGCAGGCCTTTTACGAAGCGCTGCACAACGCCGACATCGAGCAGCTGATGGCTTGCTGGGCGGAGGAAGATGACATCGTGTGTGTGCATCCTGGCGGAGGCCGCCTGATTGGCACTGGGGCCATTCGGGCCACCTTCGAGGCCATGTTCAACAATGGCAGTGTGCAGGCTTTTCCCGAGCGGATGCACAAAGTTCAGTCCTTGACCAGTTCAGTGCACCACCTCGTTGAAAGGGTGGAAGTGATCACGCCGCAGGGTGCTCAGCAAGCTTATGTGATTGCCACGAACGTGTACCACCAGACGCCACAAGGCTGGCGCATGGTCGCCCACCACGCCAGCCCGGGCACCCCCAAAGATGCCGCCGATGTGGGGGTCAAACCCACAGTGTTGCACTGAAAAAGAATGCTTGATCACGCACCCGCTTGGTTGCCGGGCGGACACGCCCAAACCATCTGGCCAGCGCTTTACGCCAAGCGGCGATGGGGCCCCAGAAAGCCTTTGCTGCGAGAGCGCTGGGCCACACCCGATGGCGATTTCCTGGATGTCGACAAACAAGCGGCAAGTCGCGCCGATCGCCCTTTGCTGGTCTTGTTTCATGGCCTCGAGGGCTCTTCAGACAGCCACTATGCACAGGCTTTTGCCGATTGGGCGGCTGAGCAGGATGTGAATTTTGCGCTGCCACATTTTCGCGGTTGCAGCGGAGAGTTGAACCACGCACCAAGGGCGTACCATTCCGGCGACCACGAGGAAATCGACTGGCTGCTCAAGCGCTTTCGTCAAGAACACCAGGCTTGTGGTGGTCAAAAAATGATGACGGCAGGTGTATCGCTGGGTGGCAATGCCTTGATGCGGTGGGCCGCAGAACATGGCCACCAAGCTTGCAAGCAGGTGGATGCAGTGGCCTCTGTCTGCTCACCCTTGGACTTGATGCAAAGCGGACTGGCCATTGGGCGAGGCCTGAACCGCCACATCTACACGCCGATGTTTTTGCGGAGCATGAAGCCCAAAGCCATGGCCAAATGGGCCCAACACCCGGGTTTGTTCGACAAAGATGCTTTGTTGGCCGCCAAAGACCTGTATGAATTTGACAATGTCTTCACGGCGCCGGTGCATGGCTTCAAAGACACGGCCGATTACTGGACGCGTGCATCGGCCAAAGCCAAGATGGGGGACATCCGTTTGCCCGCATTGGCGCTCAATGCCTTGAACGACCCTTTTATACCTGCTGACAGTTTGCCGCGACCCAGTGATGTGTCGCCCAGCGTGACCTTGTGGCAGCCTGAGCACGGTGGGCACGTGGGTTTTGCGCAAGGGCGCTGGCCCGGGCATGTGCGTGCCATGCCCGATGCGGTGGGTGGCTGGTTGTTGCAGGCTGCCGGGCAAAGCGAGAAAACTGGAGATTCAAGCTATGGATGACATCGTTCGACAAGCCATGGCCAAGTGGCCTGATGTCCCCGACTGTTTTGGATGGTTGGGTCTGGACAGCCGAGGGCAATGGTGGATGCGCGACGACAGGGCGCAGGCACTTGGCGCATTTCAGAGTGGCATACCGGGCGCCAAAGGTTCGGTCTTGCGGCATGAGAAACTGATGGACTTCATCCACCGCAACTACGAGGCCGATGCCATGGGGCGCTGGTACTTTCAGAATGGCCCTCAACGGGTGTACATCGAGCTCGAAGCGACCCCCCACATCTGGCGCATTGGGGATGATTTTGCTGTGAGTTCACACACCGGCACATTGACCGAAGTGAACAAATGCCTGGTGGACGAAAACGGCAAGGTCTATTTGCACACCAACTTGGGTTTGGGTCTAGTGCACACACTCGATGTGCCAAGGGCTGCGCAGGCCATCGAGCTGGCGCTTTGGACTTTGGAGGAAGTCGTGGTCGGCGATTTGCCTGCCCGCTATGGCTATGTGATGAGCCCCCAAGAAAGACACAAGGCCAGCCAGTAGGCGTAAAAAAACCGACCTAGAAGGTCGGTTTTTTTGAAGGTGAAGCTGCGAGCTTACTTGGCCGCTTCGGGGGCTTTGGGCTCGTCAAACTTGCCGCCACCAGCATTGGCCAAATGGACCACGGCACGGGCAATTTCTGTGTCATTGAAATCGCCTCCGCCTTGAGCACCCATGGCACCCTTGCCTTTGAGGGCGGAATTCACCAAGCCTTCAAGACCCTGACCCAGACGTGCACGCCAGGCGCCCGCATCGGCAAACTTGGGAGCACCGGCGGCACCCGCATCGTGGCAAGCCGCGCATTGGGCTTTGTAAACTTCAGCGCCTGCTTTGAGCGGACGGTTGGCATCACGAACTTCCACAGCGCCAATTTTCTGGATGCGCATGGCGGTGGCTTTTTCAGTGTCGACGGCACCCGCGGCAGGCTTGTTGGCCGAGGTCACATAAAAAACCAAGCCAATGATGATGAAAACTGGAATGACGAAGGAGGCCAAACTCAGCAAAAGCATCTGCTTGGGTGTTTTAACGGGGCCGGTGTGGGCTTCGTGCTGATCGTGGCTGTTGTCGCTCATGAGATCCTCTGTAGGGGCGTGGCCGCAATGGCCAATGTGTTGATCGAAATCAACGACGCATTATAGCGGTGCACCCTTCACAGATCTTGCAAAACGGATAAGTGAAGATGCAGGCGTGAGATAATCCAAATCTGAAAAGTGCGGCTGTAGCTCAGTGGATAGAGTATTGGCCTCCGAAGCCAAGGGTCGTGGGTTCGATCCCCGCCAGCCGCACCAACTCACCGCAAAAAAGTCCTTGGCTCACCACATCCAACGGCACTTTGTGCATGACCCGGCTACCGGCTCCCCGTCTCAAACTCTGTACGACGCAATCACGCCCGTGAGATAGGCG
>NZ_JBIKIL010000115.1:0-11797 GCF_044361645.1 Limnohabitans sp.
GGACAAAACGGCCAGTGGATGACGCAGGTCGATCATTTGATCGAGGCGGTTGCGAAAGAAATCGGCGGTGATGGACATATGGGCCTCAAGAACTCCCAGAAAACAGGCTCCATTGAATATCAATGTGAGAGTTTTGAACATTGGGAATGACCCTGAAAGCCAGCATTCATGCGGGTTTCAGGGGTTTCTCAGGGACGACTTTTTACATTAGGAGGCTTTCATGTATCAAAATAATCCAAATTACAGTCCAGTCCAGTCCAGTCCAGTCCAGTCCAGTCCAGTCCAGTCCAGTCCAGTCCAGTCCAGTCCAGTCCAGTCCAGTCCAGTCCAGTCTGCATTTCGTGATGCGGTAAAACCGGCGGCATCACCGGCCAAAGCCAAGCGCAAACCTGTGGGGCCACATCAAGACGAAGCCGAAGCCCAACTGGCCGAAGAAAGCCAAGCCCTCACTGAAAGCCCCCCGGCAGACACCTTGTCAACCGAGGGTGAGGTTTTGGGCGTGTACGCCCAAGCCGACACCGCCACCGTGACCGACGCAGGCGCGGCACCCGGTGCAAACGGAGCTAACGCCGCAGCCAGCGCCGCCACCAACACAGCAGTTGCTGCCACAGGCCTGAGCGCAGGCACCTGGGGTTTGATCGGCGCAGCTGGCCTGGGCTTGGCCGCAGCGGCAGGCGGCGGATCAAAAAGCACCCCGGAAAACACCCCCAAGGCCAACCAAGCGCCCACCGCCCTGGCCCTGACCGGCGCACTGGCGGGCGTCGGCAAAAACGAAGTGGCAAAAAACACCGCCACCACCACGCGATTGAAGGTGGCCGACATCGCCATCACCGACGATGGCCTGGGCAGCAACACCCTGAGCCTGAGCGGCGCAGACCAAGACCTGTTCGAGATCGACGGCAACGCGCTCTACCTCAAGGCAGGCACCGCGCTGGACCATGAAGCCAAAACCAGCTACGCCGTCACCGTGCAAGTGCAAGACAGCACCGTCAGCAACAGCACCGCATTGAGCCAAAACTTCAGCCTCCAAGTCACCAACGTGGCAGCCCCCAGCACTACTGCCCAAGCCTTTGATCTTTGGCAAGAAGCCGAGCTGGCCGGGTTGGGCGACACCAGCAAAAACATCAATGCGCTCAACCAACACAGCGCCGAGATCATGCAACAGCGTGACACCACCAGTGCCGACGGCAGTGCCAACCAGGCCGACCCGGCCAAGCGCCTGACCCAGTACATCAACCAAGTCACCGGCACCGACATCGTGAGCGAGGCCGAGTTCGATGCGGGCTTCACCATCACCGGCAAAGCCACTGCCGGGGCAGAGGCCACCATCGAGTTCCGTCTGGACAAAGACCGCACCACTGGAGTCGATGGCGAGGGCGCGCAAGTGCTCAGCCTGGGGGCCAACGACGTGGACGGCGATGGCACCACCGACGTGACCGCCAGCTACGACAACACCACCGGCGACTGGAGTCTGGCCTTTGCCGCAGGCAGCGCCGCATTGCTGCAAGCCACGCACAACACCTATGGCAGCGGCGTGCACCAGTTGCTGGTGGACACCGATGGCAACGGCAGCCGCACCGGCACCGGGGCCACAGCAGAGGCCAGCCGCCTGTTTTTGGTGGCCAGCGGCACGGCCGCAAGCAGCGACACGGGCTTGGTCAGCCAAAACTACAGCGTGCAAGACAAGCTGACCAACGATGTGTTTGTGTACTACCACGGTGACCCCGATGGCGCAGGCATTGGCCTGTGGACGGCGCTGGACAACGGCGACAGCGCCAGCAACCAAGGCCTGGTGACCACCGACCAAGACGGCAACACCACCTTCAGCGACGACTTTGACTACTACAACACCCCAGCGGCCAACACCCATGCCGCCACCACACCTGTGACGCCCAGCAACACCGCGCTGCATTGGGTGACCGACATTGCCGCGCAGACCTGGGAATTCCACATGGGCACCAACACGGACTTTGCGACTTGGGTTGTGGCCAATGCCCAGGCCGCCGACCATACCTTGTGGGGCAGCAACAGCAGCCGACAGGCCTCGCTGGCCGAAGCTGTGGCGCTGTACGCAGCCAACTTTGGCGGCGATGGCAGCACCCGCACGCCCAACACCGTGGGCGCGGTGCAGCCCATGAGCAATGCGGGCAGCACCAATGGCTACGCGGCGGTTGAAGACAATCGCCCGGGCGAGTGGGGCAACGCTCTGTGGTCCGCCGCGCCCACGCCTTCGGGCCACGCGCGGCTGGGCCTCTACAACGGTCTTGTCTTCGACTACCGTGACGCCAGCAAATCCTGGACGAGTTGGCCGATTGTGTGCGGGCCATTGTGTTGGCCAATGCGGTGGACAAAGCCACGGCGCAGGGGCGAAGTGAAGGTGCGCAGCATGTGCGGCAGTTGCGTGCCAGCGTAGAGGTGGTGCGGGCGTTTTTGTTGTTGGCTTGGAGGCTCAAATACCTGTCGCACGCCGCGCTGGCCGACTTGTCGGCCCGGCTGGAGGCCATAGCCCGACAAGCGGCCAGGTGGGGGCAGTGGTTTGGGCGGGAAAGATGAGCGCAGGGCCTACAGCCAGTCACCCATCATGCGATCCATGGCTTTTTGTTGTTTGGCCAGTCGGCGTTGCTCTTTGAGCCAGGTTTTCACCTGCTCGGGTTGCTGAACGAGCGCCAGTTCGGCTTGCATGATCTGCAGGGTTTCTTGCATGTCTTCGCGTTGCTCGCGCAGCTGGCGTTCGATGACGGCTTCGGGCGTTTTGGCGCTCAGGTGCACGCCCAGGGCATGGCTGGCGCGCATTTCGCTGTGCAACAGTTCGGCCTGCAGTGTGGTCACCTGTTCTTTGAGCAGGGTGCTCATGCTGGCGAGTTTTTCATCGCTCATGCGGGCCAGGCTTTGCGCGTCCAGGGCTGCCGTTTGCACTTGCAGTTGCAGCAGTGTGGCCAAGTCTTGGCGCTCGTAGGCGGCATTGGCTTGGCTCATCAGTGCGGTTTTTCTCTCGCGCTCGGTCGGGTCGCTTTCGCGGTCGGGGTGCAGGGCGCTGGCCAGTTGGCGGTACAAGGTGCGCAGCGTGGTCTTGGCATCGGCTTGGGCTTGGGCTTGCTGGGCTTGCTGTTGGCGGGTGCTGGGGCTTCCCAGGTGTGCCTGGGTGTTTGTTTGGCCTTGGTTTGCAGCCCCCTCTTCGGCCATTTTTTTCATCAGCATGGCCAACCAAGCATCTGGGTCGTCAGGCAGATCTTGCAGTTCATCAGGTCCGCAGGCTTGCTGGGCCATTTCTTTGAGTTGCTGCACTGATTGGGCTTCGTATTCGGTCCACATGGCTTGTTCTTGCGCGCTGAAGTAGTGGTCAAACAGCGAAAGAAGTTCGGGGTCTTGCAGGTGTTCGGTTTGCTGCAGCAGGTTCGCGACGATTTCGCTCAAGTCACGCTTTTGGGCTTTGCTCCATTTGCCCGTTTGCACTTGGGTGTGCAGTTGCAGCGCCATGGTTTTTTGATGCGCTGCAAATTGCGCATGCAATTGGTCCATGACCAGGCTGTGTGGGCCTTGGTATTTCTGCAGCAGTCGTTCGATCAGTTCAATTTGCGCACTCAAGTTGCGAATGCGGGCCAGTTGTTTGTTCAGGCGTTGCTGTGCGGGGCTGAGTTTTTGACCGGCAGAAGCGGTGATTTTCAGCGGGCTGACGGCATTCTTGCCGCCTGCTTCCTGTGCAGGCGGGGGCGATGGGTCTGGCAACTCGGAGAACAGGTTTTGTTGTGGTGTCGATTGGGGTGACATGGTCAAACTGGCTGGTCCTTAGGGGTGGTCGGGGTCATCCGATGGTGGTGGCAAACAATTCTCCAATTCGCTGAGCAGGCGCGCATGAATCCCACCAAACCCGCCATTGCTCATGCACAGCAGGTGGTCGCCCGCTTGCACCTGGGCCAGCACTTGGGCGATGACCTCGTCGATGTGGGCACCCACCAGCGCTTTGCTGCCCATGGGCGCGAGGGCCGCAGCGGCATCCCAGCCCAGCCCGCCGGCATGGCAAAAGGCCAGATCGGCTTCTTCCAAGCTCCAGGGCAGTTGGGCTTTCATAGAGCCCAGCTTCATGGTGTTGCTGCGCGGCTCAAAAATCGCCAGGATGCGGGCATCACCCACCTGACGGCGCAAGCCGTTGACGGTGGTGCGGATGGCGGTGGGGTGGTGGGCGAAGTCGTCGTAGACGGTGATGCCCTTGACCACTCCGCGCACTTCCATGCGGCGTTTGACGTTTTCAAAGCTGGCCAGCGCCTGCGCCGCCACAGCCGGTGTCACGCCCACATGCTCGGCGGCGGCGATGGTGGCCAGTGCGTTGAGCTGGTTGTGCACGCCGCCAATGGCCCATTGCACTTTTGCGACCGCTTTTCCGGCCTGCAGCACTTTGAAGTGGGCGGGTTCGCCTTCGGCCACTAAGTCGCTGACGGTGCTGCCAAATGTGCGCACTTCGCTCCAGCAGCCTTGGCCCAGCACGCGGCTCAGGCTTTCTTCCAGGCCGTTGACCACCACCCGGCCCGAGCCGGGCACGGTGCGCACCAGGTGGTGGAACTGGCGCTCAATCGCCGCCAGGTCGTCAAAAATGTCGGCGTGGTCGAATTCCAGGTTGTTCAGGATGGCGGTGCGCGGGCGGTAGTGCACGAACTTGCTGCGCTTGTCGAAAAAGGCGGTGTCGTATTCGTCGGCCTCGATGACGAAATATTGGCCGCCCCCCAGCCGCGCAGAAACACCAAAGTTGAGTGGCACGCCGCCCACCAGAAAGCCCGGTGCCAGCCCGGCTTGCTTCAGCACCCAGGCCAGCATAGAGGTGGTGGTGGTTTTGCCGTGGGTGCCTGCCACCGCCAGCACATGCCTGCCTTGCAGCACGTGCTCGGCCAGCCATTGTGGGCCGCTGGTGTAGGGCGCGCCGGCGTCCAAAATCGCTTCCATGAGCGGAAATTTGGGGTTGCCGTCAGGCAGGCGGGCACGGCTGACCACGTTGCCAACGACGTACATGTCGGGTTTCAGGGCCATCTGCTCGGCATCAAAGCCCTCGATCAGCGAGATGCCCAAAGCCCGCAGCTGGTCGCTCATGGGCGGGTAAACGCCCGCGTCGCAACCGGTGACCCGGTGCCCGGCTTCTCGCGCCAGCGCCGCCAAGCCTCCCATGAAGGTGCCACAAATGCCCAGAATATGTATATGCATGCAGGGATTTTAGAGGGCTACCCACTGCCCATTGAGCGCTCCGGGCACAATCGCCCAGCATGAACGATGCCGCTCTCGAAATTGCCGCCACCGCGGCCCGCTTGGTGGTGGAAGAAGGCCTGGCCTTTGGCCCGGCCAAGCACCGCGCCCTGAAAGAGTTGGGCCTGCCCGCGCGCAGCGCTTTGCCCAGCAACGAGGTGATTGAGGCCGAGGTGCGCGACTACATCGCCTTGTTTTGCGCCGACACACAGCCGGGTGAATTGCTGGCTTTGCGCGAATTGGCGCTGGTTTGGATGGCGCGCTTGAGCGAGTTCCGCCCCCATTTGGGTGGCGCGGTTTGGCAGGGCTGGGCCACGCGCCTGTGCGATGTGGACCTGGCCTTGTTTTGCGACGACCCCAAGTCGGCCGAACTCGCCTTGATCAACCAAAACCAACGCTACGAGACGCAAACCGTGCGCGGCCTGCACGGCGACGATGTGGAGGTGTTGAGCCTGCACAGCTTTTGCCAGCCCTTGAAGGAAGATGTGGGCGTGCACCTGCGCATTTACGACCTGGACGATTTGCGTGGGGCTTTGCTGCCCGATGCGCAAGGCCGCTCGCCCCGGGGGGATCTGAGGGCTTTGCGGCGTCTGTTGGCGGCTTGAAAGACAATCTGGGCATGAACAATCCAAACTCTGGCGCCTCTCGGCGTCATCTGGTTTTAGCTGCAGGCGCGGCCGCGGCGGTGGCGGGTGTCGGTGTGGCGCTTTGGCGTTTTGAGCCGCAAGCGGTGTCTGATGCCCAAAGCCACCCGGTGTGGGGTCAACAATTCGAGACCCCCGCTGGCTCGGCCTTGGCCATGCAGGCTTTCAAGGGCCAACCCTTGCTGCTGAACTTTTGGGCCACTTGGTGCCCGCCTTGCATTGAAGAGTTGCCGATGATCAACGCCTTCTGGCGTGAAAACACCCCCAAAGGTCACCAAGTGGTGGCTTTGGCGATCGACCAACCCAGTGCCGTGCGCCGGTTCTTGGCGCGCCAGCCCCTGGACTTCCCCGTGGGTTTGGCCGGTTTAGAGGGCACGGCCTTGGCCAAGTCTTTGGGTAATGCGGCTGGTGGCCTGCCTTTTACCGTTTTTTTCAAGGCAGATGGCAGCATTTGGCGACAAAAGCTGGGTCAGCTCAGCTTGGATGATTTGGCTCAGTGGCGCGTGGCCTCGACTTGAGTGAGGCTGGGCAAGGCCCGCGTCTGATGGTGTTTTGAGCGGCTGCGGTTTGGCTGAAAAACCGTGTTGATGAATCTGCTTTTGACCAAGTAAAGTGAATTTCGAGGGTGTTTGCCGAAATTTGGTGTAAATTCCTTGTGTTACATGTGCCTTAAGCATTGGAGTACTCATGGATTTGCGCAAACTCAAAACACTGATTGATTTGGTGTCCGATTCGAATGTTTCGGAACTCGAAATCACCGAAGCCGAAGGCAAGGTCCGCATTGTCAAAAGCATGGGCGTGCCTGTTTCTCAGGTGGTCCAACAAGCAGCACCCGCTGCCCCAGCCCCCGTGGCATCTGCACCGGTGGTTGCGGCGCAAGCAGTGCCCGCTGCGCCTACCGGGCACCCGGTCAAGTCGCCCATGGTGGGCACTTTTTACCGCTCCTCCAGTCCGGGTTCTGCACCTTTTATCCAAATCGGCTCGGTCGTCAAAGAGGGCGATACCTTGTGCATCATTGAGGCGATGAAGATTCTCAACGAGATCGAGTCTGACAAGTCCGGCACCGTCACGCAGATCTTGTGTGAAAACGGCCAGGCTGTCGAATACGGACAGCCCTTGTTCATCGTTGAATAAAAACACAGGCTGTTCATGTTCAAGAAAATCTTGGTTGCCAACCGTGGCGAAATTGCTTTGCGTATCCAGCGCGCTTGCCGTGAGCTGGGTGTCAAGGCGGTGATGGTGTATTCAGAGGCCGACAAAGAAGCCAAATACGTGAAATTGGCCGAAGAAGCCGTGTGCATAGGTCCAGCCGCTTCGGCGCTGAGTTACCTGAACATGCCGGCCATCATTTCGGCGGCCGAGGTGACCGATGCCGAGGCGATCCACCCGGGCTATGGCTTTTTGAGTGAAAACGCCGATTTCGCCGAGCGTGTCGAAAAAAGCGGTTTCCAGTTCATCGGCCCCACCCCGGAATCCATACGCATCATGGGTGACAAGGTCTCGGCCAAGCAGGCCATGATCCGAGCGGGCGTGCCTTGCGTGCCCGGCTCGGAGGGTGAGCTGCCCGATGACCCGGTGCAAATTCGCCGCATCGCCAAGTCGGTGGGGTACCCGGTGATCATCAAGGCGGCAGGCGGTGGCGGTGGGCGCGGCATGCGGGTGGTGCACACCGAGGCCGCTCTGGTCAATGCGGTGCAAATGACCAAGGCCGAAGCTGGGGCTGCCTTTGGCAATCCGGCGGTGTACATGGAAAAGTTCTTGCAGAACCCGCGCCACATCGAAATCCAGATCATGGCCGACAAGTTCAGGAATGTGGTCTACCTGGGTGAGCGCGACTGCTCCATGCAGCGGCGTCACCAAAAAGTCATCGAAGAAGCGCCAGCGCCGGGCATTCCCCGCAAACTGATCGACAAGATCGGCGAGCGCTGCGTGGCCGCTTGCAAGAAGATCAATTACCGGGGTGCAGGCACATTTGAGTTCTTGTACGAAAACGGCGAGTTCTACTTCATCGAAATGAACACCCGCGTGCAGGTGGAGCACCCGGTGACCGAATGGGTCACGGGTGTGGACATCGTGAAAACCCAAATCATGGTGGCCGCAGGTGAAAAACTGCCCTTCACTCAGCGCCAAATTCAGATCAGGGGCCATGCGATCGAGTGCCGTGTGAATGCCGAAGACCCCTTCAAGTTCACGCCTTCGCCTGGCCGCGTCACCTCTTGGCACATGCCCGGCGGTCCAGGTGTGCGTGTCGACTCTCATGTTTACAACAATTATTTTGTGCCGCCCAATTACGACTCGATGATTGGCAAACTGATTGTTCATGGGGATAGCCGCGAACAAGCTTTGGCGCGCATGCAAACCGCTTTGGCCGAGACAGTGATCGAGGGCATTAACACCAACATCCCATTGCACCGAGAGTTGATGGTGGATGCCAAATTCATGCAAGGCGGCACCAACATCCACTACCTTGAACACTGGTTGAGTCAGCACAAACGCTGAGGCTGTATGTTTGAGCTGATTTTGTTGTGTCCCGAAGACCGGATGGATGTGCTGAGCGACGCGCTGAGCGCGCTGGATGCCTTGAGCGTGTCGGTCGAAGATGCCGATGCCCAAACCCCGGCTGAGCAAGCCTTGTTTGGCGAGCCTGGCATGCCACCGCCCAAAGAGGGTTGGCAGCGTTCGCGCGTGGCGGCCTTGTTTGCGCAAGAGGCCCAAGCCCATGAGGCCCAAGCGCTTTTGTCAGCCCAAGATTTCTTTGCAGGCTGCCGCATGCTGGGGGTGCACGCTGTGCCCGACCAAGACTGGGTGCGTTTGACCCAGTCGCAGTTTGAGCCTGTGGAAATCACCGCTGATTTTTGGATCGTCCCCACTTGGCACGAGCCGCCTGCGCAGGCGCGCCAAATCATTCGTTTGGACCCCGGCTTGGCTTTTGGGACAGGCACCCATCCGACCACGCGCATGTGCCTGCGTTGGATTGCACAACATGGCGTACAGGGGCAGCGTGTGTTGGACTATGGCTGTGGCTCGGGTATTTTGGCCATCGGTGCCGCCAAATATGGGGCGCATGCTGTGGATGCGGTGGACATCGACGAGGCGGCCGTGACCTCAACCGAGTTGAATGCTTTGGCCAATGGCGTGGCCTTGCAGGCCGGTTTGCCAGACCAAGCCCTTGGCCAATACCAAACTGTTTTGGCCAATATTCTGGCCTCTCCCCTCCAAGTATTGGCGCCCCTGTTGTGTGCCCGATTGGCACCCGGTGGTGCGCTGGTGTTGGCGGGTATTTTGGAGCGACAGGCCGATGCCTTGAAGTTGGCCTATGCGCCTTGGGTTCAATTGCAGGTGGCCGATACACAAGAGGGCTGGATCTTGATGACCGCTTTGTCACCCGTGGCTCAGCAGCGCTGCGGCTGACTACAATTTGGCCATGAACGCGATCACCTGTTGCCCTTCGTGCGCCACCCATTACCAAGTGGCCCAGGCCGATCTGCAAGCTGCCCATGGTTGGTTGCGCTGCGGTCAGTGTGGCCATGTTTTTGACAGCACAGGTTTGGTTTTGCAGTGGACGCCGGGCGTTGCGGTGTCGGTACAAGCCGATCCGGCACCCGCCTTGCTGGCTGACGATGACATGGTGGCGGATCCAGCGGACCGTTTTGTGGTGGATGGCTTGCTGCACAAGCACAATCGGCACATCCCCCAAGCGCCCGCTTCGGGGGGGGCTTCGGGTGCGCAACTGGATGCTTTTGAACAAGCGCTGGCAAGTTTCAAACCGAATCCGAGCCTGTCGCCCGACACCCAGTCGCTGACGCGCAGCAAATCCGGCCCAGCGCGCCACCCGTGGCTCATGCGCTATCTGCTTTGGACGCTGGCGCTGGTTTTGTTTTTGCAGGTGGTCTTTGTGCAAAGGCACGCCATGGTGGCCTTGTGGCCTGATGCTGGGCCCTTGATCCGCCATGTGTGCCAATCGTTTGCGTGCCAAGTCAGACCGCTACGCGATGTCAAGGGGCTGTTGATCGAGCGTTCGCAGTGGCTGTTGCGAGACGACGGCCATGTCTTGCAGTGGACTGTTCGAAACACCACCAATCATCCTTTGGGCATGAGCGCTGTAGAGCTGAGCCTTTTGGAGGATACGGGCAAGGTCGCCATCAGGCGGGTCTTTTTGCCGTCACAAACGGGTGCGCCCGAGGTGCTTGCGGCTAAACAGTCTTGGTCGGGTGAGTTGAACTTGCTGGTGGACGCAGAGCGGCAGTTGGGTGGCCATCGCTTGCAGAACTTTTACCCCTGACGTTGCTGCGGCCTGATTCAAGCGGATCAGCCAGATGTAAAAAAGCCCGGCACTGTTGCCAGTGACGGGCTTTTCGGTCAGTGCCAGAGTCCTGAATCAGGGCTTGGCGGCCGAAGGGAACGGCCATGCAGCTTGAGGATTCAAAGTCGTTTGCGCTGCCGGGGCAGCGGGTGCTTTGGATGCCTTCTTTGCTGTTGGCTTTTTGGCGGCCTTTTTCACGACCGCTTTTTTTGCAGCTGGCTTGGCAACAGCTGCTTTTTTAGCGCTTGCTTTTTTGGCAGTTGCTTTTTTAGCAGGCGTTGCCGCTTTGGCTGCTGGCTTTTTGGCGGCAGCGGCTTTTTTGGCCGGAGCTGCTTTTTTGGCCGGAGCTGCTTTTTTGGCCGGAGCTGCTTTTTTAGCGACTGGCTTTTTGGCCGCAGTTACTTTTTTAGCAGGCGCTGCTTTTTTGGCAGCAACTGCTTTTTTGGCAGGAGCGGCTTTCTTAGCGGGGGCAGCCTTTTTGGCGGCTGGTTTCTTGGCTGCAGCTACTTTTGAAGCTGGAGCCGCCTTTTTGGCCGGTGCGGCCTTTTTCACTGGAGCAGCTTTTTTTGCCGCTACTTTTTTTGCAGTTGCCATGATTTTTCTCCTTGATCAAGTTGAGATCTCAACGGAACGGGAACGCTTGGTGCCTGTTGGATTGCACAAAGCGATCCATGGTGCTGAGCTCAATCTCAACACCATGAACGCAGAAAAACCACATCCCCCATGGCCCGAAGGCAATGAGGCGTGTGGCTTGTTGTAAGGGGTCATTTGCAAGCGGATCAGAGGCTCAGTCCCATGACAATGCCCCACCGGTTTGGTACTCGATGACCCGGGTTTCAAAGAAGTTGCGTTCTTTTTTCAGGTCAATCATCTCGCTCATCCAAGGAAACGGGTTCTCTTCGTTGGGGAAGAGCGCTTCCAAGCCAATTTGCGTGGCGCGCCGGTTGGCGATGTAGCGCAAATAGCCTTTGAACATGGAGGCGTTCATGCCCAGCACGCCGCGTGGCATGGTGTCTTCGGCATAACGGTATTCCAGTTCAACCGCATGGAGGAACAATTCTTTGATTTCGGCTTTGAACTCGGCGGTCCATAGCTGTGGGTTTTCGTGTTTGATGGTGTTGATCAAGTCGATGCCGAAATTGCAGTGCATGGACTCGTCGCGCAAGATGTACTGGTACTGTTCGGCCGCACCGGTCATTTTGTTTTGGCGACCCAAAGCCAGAATTTGCGTGAAACCCACATAGAAGAACAAGCCCTCCATCAGGCAAGCGAACACGATCAAAGACTTGAGCAGGGTTTGGTCTGTTTCTGGAGTGCCCGTTTTGAAGTGGGGGTCCATGATCACATTGATGAATGGGATCAAAAACTCGTCTTTGTCGCGGATGGATTTGACTTCGTTGTAGGCGTTGAAGATTTCGCTCTCGTCCAAACCCAAGGATTCCACGATGTACTGGTAAGCGTGGGTGTGGATGGCTTCCTCAAAAGCTTGACGCAACAAAAACTGACGGCACTCGGGCGCTGTGATGTGGCGGTAAGTGCCCAGCGTGATGTTGTTGGCGGCCAAAGAATCGGCGGTGACAAAAAAGCCCAGGTTGCGTTTGACCATGCGGCGCTCGTCTTC
>NZ_JBIKIL010000203.1:0-3409 GCF_044361645.1 Limnohabitans sp.
CAGTTGCCTCAGGCGGATCGATGGAAGACGTTCTTGGACTACGTGGTGCAGAGAATCACCCGCCCCCTGCCGCCTTGGTATCCACCAAGTCAGCTCACGATGACAGAATAACTGCCGGATCTAGGATTAAAGCGCAGGCGGGCAGACCCGCTTTTCCCCGCCAGTTTGGGCTCTATGGCCAGCGGTCACAATCGTGCACATGAAACGCCTTTACGCTTATTTTTTCCGCGGCCTGATCAGCTTTTTGCCCATCGGCTTGACCGTGTATGTGCTTTTTTTGTTTGTGACCTGGGTCGAGGGTTTGGCCATGCAGGTGCTGCGCCCGATCACCGGTGAGTTTTACCTGCCTGGCTTGGGCATTGTGCTGGGCACTGGCTTGATTTTGGTGCTGGGTTTTTTGGTGTCGCAGCCCTTCATGACGCGCATGCTCAGCTGGGTGGAGCTGCCCTTCACCAATTTGCCCTTGGTCAAAAGCATTTACTCGTCGCTCAAAAGCTTTGCCGATTACTTTTCGCCCCACGAGCGCGATGCACAACAAGTGGTGCTTTTGAAAAAACCGGGCAGCGACATCTCGATCATCGGTTTGGTCACGCGCCAAAACTTGAGCGACTTGCCGCTGGACGCACAAACCCGCCAACACGTGGCGGTGTATTTGCCCATGGGCTACATGATCGGTGGTTACACCGTGTTTGTGCCGCGTGATTGGGTGCAGGTGCTGGACATGTCGGTGGAAGAGGCCATGCGCTCTTCCTTGACGGCCTGGATGGGCAACACCAAGCCGACCCACTCAGACGGCGGGCCAAGCGCCACGCGCTAAGCTTGCAACTTGAGCTGCGCATCTAACGCGTTTGGCGTTTTTGCCATGCCCTTGTCGCCCCCACCCGCGAACAGCTGTGCGCTTGGCTTGTGCCCATCGCTGCGCCTCTAAAAGTGGGCCAGACGCAGGCTGACACGCCCGGCCCGGCACCGCCTGAACGGCTCAATCAAAACGCGATGGCAAATAGGGTGCAGGATCGATCCAGGTGCGTTGGCCATGCAGCATCTCGGCCAACAGTCGCCCTGCCACGGGGCCCAGCGTGCAGCCCTGGTGGGCATGGCCAAAGTTGAACCACAGCCCTTTGTGCCGGGGCGCGGGCCCCATCACCGGCAGCATGTCGGCCGTGCAAGGGCGCGAGCCCAACCACGGCGGCTCGGGCAAGGCCTCGCCCAGATCCAAAAGTTGGCGCGCAAGGGCTTCGGCCTTGGTCAGCTGCACGGGGGTCGCAGGCGCATCCACCGGGGCAAATTCGGCCCCCGTGGTCAGGCGCAAACCGCGAACCATGGGGGCCAAGACGTAGCCAGATTCCGCATCCAGTACGGGTTGGCGCAGCCCCACAGGTGGGCGGTAATGCTGGTGATAACCCCGTTTGACAAACAAGGGAAAGCGGTAGCCCAGCGTCCGAATCAGGCGATCGGCCCAGGGCCCCAAGGCCAGCACGGCTTGCTCGGCGCGCATGCGCCCCTGGCTGGTTTGCACCGACCAGCCCAAGCCCTCTGGCTGCAAGCTGCCTGCGTCGCCGGTCAGCAAAAGCCCACCCCGCGCCACCAAAAGATCGGCATAGCGCTGCACCAAAGCGCCCGGGTCGTGCACGGCCCAAGGGTCAAGCCAATGCAACGCGCCTGCCAGCGGCATGCGCAAGCCGGGTTCGGCCTGCGCCAATTGATGCGGGTTTTGCGCTTGGTAGCGCACACCAAAACGGTCGTGAAGGTCCGACGCGCGGTGCAAGGCGGCATCCATGGCCTGAGGGGTCCGGAACACCAACCGGAACCCCTCTTGCCGGGCCAGAGCCTGCGCGCCAGCTGCGCGCATGAGCTCGGCGTGTTCATGGGTGGCGTGCGCAATCAAGCGGCTGTAGGCCTGTGTGGCGCGGGCGTGCAATGCAGGCCCTGAGTGCTTGAAATAACGCCGCAAAGCCCCGGCCATTTGCCACAGGCCCTGAGCATGCCAATGGACTTGGGCGCCTCGACCCCAAGCAGCATGGAGCAAAAATTCTGGCTCACGCGGAAAGGCATAGGGCTCGACCGCTTCGCGCTGAATCAAGCCCGCATTGCCCATGGACGTTTCTTGTCCTGGCGCGCGCCGATCCACCAGCACCACATCGAACCCGCGTTGCTGCAAATGCAATGCGGTGCAAGTGCCGACCATGCCGGCACCAAGGACAAGGATGGCATGGGTCATGGTGTTTGAGACCGCATTGGCGGTGTCGATAAATAAAGGCCCGCAAAGCCCGGCGCGTTGTGCATGCTTTCAGTATAGAGACGGGCGCCACTTTGTCAGCCCCCGGCCCCCCTCAATGGCAGGCTGGTGGCGACTTCTTGTTCCGGCCCGATGCAGTTGACGCACCCCTGGCGTGCCCATTTTTTCAGCCTGGGCTTCTTGTCCTGCCCGGCTGTTTTTTTATCAGCTCTGGCGCAGCGCCGTGATCCCCTGTGCACTGCCGCCCTTTGCCAACACGGGTTGTGCTTTCTGGATCGCGGCTCAAAGCCAGGCGGACAGCAAGACCGGGCCGGGAGGTCACCGGCCATGGCCTTTGGTCGGATCGACCTGACCCGAACCGGCGGTGGCCAAGGCATAGGCCGGGCCTGCACCACCTATGCCCTGATGTCAGACAGGTTGTCGCAGCGCCATGTCAGCGGCCCGCCCGCCCGACTTGGCTACAATGCGTCCATTCTTTTTTGGGCCTACCTCATGTCAGATCACAACGACGCGCACACTTCCGATGATCCCGTGGAAAACGTGGTCAAGCACATTCCCCTGGTCATTCCGGCCGCTGGCGCGGTGCTGATTTTCTTGCTGGCCTTTATCGCGGTGTTCATGGCCTGAGACTTTGCCGCACCCGGTGCGCCACCTTGGCCGCACCCGCCCAACCCGCAACAGCTCGCGCTTTGCGGGTTTTGTTTTGGTGGCTTGGCATGCCTGCGCGTGGATGGTTTGGTTTCCTGTGTCATGGCGAGCGAGGCGCGGCAATCTTGCGAGCGAAGCGCGGCAATCTGGAGATCGCTTCGTGCCTCGCGATGACGGGGCAAGCTGTCTCTGGTGGCAAGGCTTGTCTCTGGTGGGAAGGCTTGTCTCTCGTGAGAAGGCTTGTCTCTGGTGGGAAGGCTTGTCTCTGCGATGAGCGCAGTGATCTGGCCGTTGGGTGTTTGGCATGCCTGTGCGTGGATTGTTTCGTTTCCTGTGTCATTGCGAGCGAAGCGCGGCAATCTTGCGGGGGAAGCGCGGCAATCTTGCGGGGGAAGCGCGGCAATCTCGAGATCGCTTCGTGCCTCGCGATGACGGGGCAACAGAAGTTCGACACCTTTTTCCAGAAACGCTTCCTTCCGCAGCCCAGTCTGCCAATAAATTCAAGCACTTGCGAGGGTTTTCAGA
>NZ_JBIKIL010000204.1:0-3400 GCF_044361645.1 Limnohabitans sp.
GCGTGCCAGTGGATCGCCACGTCGCTTCGCTCCTCGCGATGACGGTTGAGGAGGGGCTCGCGATGACGGTTGTGGAGGGACTCGCGGTGACGGTTCAAGTCGTCATGGCGGTGGTCGTCCAGGTCGTCATTGCGAGCGAAGCGTGGCCATCCAGTCAAGCCGTCATGGCGAGCGAAGCGTGGCCATCCAGTCAATGGTGTGTTGTCCATCAGTCCCCTTTGCTCGCGGTTTGCAGTGCACGTTCGCGTGCAAACCCTGCTTCGAGCTGCGGCTTGCCCGACACATAGGCGCGCGGCCAGCTGATGTCTTTGAAGCCGATGCGCGCCGCTTCGGTCAATGTCCAAGCGGGGTTGGCCAAGTGCGGACGCGCCACGGCGCACAGGTCAGCGCGACCTGCGGCCAAAATGCTGTTGACGTGGTCGGCCTCGCTGATGGCCCCCACCGCCATGGTGGCGATGCCCGCCTCATGGCGGATGCGGTCAGCAAAAGGCGTTTGGTACATGCGCCCGTAAGTGGGTTTTTGCTGGGCGCTGACTTGGCCCGATGAGCAGTCGATCATGTCGGCCCCGGCGGCCTTGAAGGCGCGGGCGATCTCCACCGCATCGCTGGGCGTGGTGCCGCCTTCGACCCAATCGTGCGCCGAGATGCGCACCGTCATGGGCAAGTCTTGCGGCCAAGCGGCACGCATGGCCGAAAACACTTCGAGCGGGTAACGCATGCGGTTTTCCAACGGGCCGCCGTGCTCGTCGGAGCGCTGGTTGGTGAGTGGGCTGATGAAGCTTGACAGCAAATAACCATGCGCGCAGTGCAGCTCAAGCCAGTCAAAACCAGCTTGCACTGCGCGCAGTGTGCTGGCAACGAAGTCGGCGGTGACGCGGTCCATGTCGGCCCGGGTCATGGCGCGCGGCACATCGCCATGCGGCAGATACGGGATGGGCGAAGCGGCGATGAGCGGCCAGTTGCCTTGGGCGTCATCGGCAGGCACAGGGTGGTCCATGCCGGCGCCTTGCCAGGGGCGGCAGGTCGAGCCTTTGGGCCCGGCATGGCCGATCTGCAGGCCGATCTTTGCGTCAGATTTCAAATGCACCCAGTCGGTGATGCGTTTGAAGTCCTGCGTTTGGCTGTCATTCCACAAACCAGGGCAGCCGTGGGTGATGCGGCCATCGGCGCTGGGGGCAGTCATCTCCACCATCACCAGACCTGCGCCGCCCATGGCGCGTGCGCCCAGGTGCACCAAGTGGTCGTCGCCGACGCGGCCATCGTGTGCCATGTACTGCGCCATGGGTGACACCACGACACGGTTTTTGAGTGTCACTGTGCGCAAGCTGTAGGGCGTGAACATGGGGGGGCGCAAAGATGTGGCAACTTCGTTTGGGGCCGCTCGCCCAGCAAACCAAGCCTCGTAGCCTTCCAGCCAAGCCTTGTCGCGCAAACGCAGATTTTCGTGGCTGATGCGCTGGCTGCGGGTGAGCATGGCGTACATGAACTGCTCGGGCTCAAGCTGGTCGCAATAGCGTTCGCCACACACCTCAAACCAGGCCATCGCGTTCCAGGCCGCGTTTTGCAGCCGGATCACATCGATCTCGCGCACGGCTTGGTAGTGTTGGAGCACCGCGGGTATGTGCCCGGGCGTGTCGCCCAAAGCCTTGAACTGCCGAACCAACTCGATGGCGTCTTCAAGGGCCAGCTTGGTGCCCGAGCCAATTGCAAAGTGGGCGGTGTGCACCGCGTCGCCCATCAGCACCACATGGCTGTTGCCGTTGAAGTGCGACCAGTTGGCGCATTTGACGCGTTGAAAGTTGAGCCAGGCCGAGCCGCGCAGATGGCGCGCGTTGGACATGAGCTTTTCGCCTTGCAGGTTTTTGGCAAAGAGCTTTTCACAAAAGTCGATCGACGCGTCCGGATCGGCTTGGTCTAGGCCGTGGGCCAACCACACATGCTCGGGGCATTCGACAATGAAGGTGGAGGTCTGGTGGTCGAATTTGTAGACGTGGGCTGCAAACCAGCCGTGCTCGGTTTTTTCGAACAAAAAGGTGAAGGCGTCGTACTGGCGGTGGGTCCCCAGCCAAATGAATCGGTTGGGCCGGGTGACGATGTCGGGTTTGTAAATGTCGGGCGTGCGGCTGCGCACGCGCGAGTTGACGCCATCGCTGGCCACGATCAGGTCGGCATCGGGAAAGTCCAGGTCTGAATCCACGTCGTGCTCGAACAGCAGCTTGACGCCCACTTGCTCGCAACGTGCTTGCAAGATGTTGAGCAACTTCTTGCGCCCAATGCCCACAAAACCATGGCCACCGGAGCGGATCACACGGTCCTTGATGTGCAGCTCGATGTCGTCCCAATGGTTGAAGGCCTGCTCCACCTCGGCGGCGCTCTCACGGTCCCATTGGCGCATGTTGTCCAGCGTTTGGTCAGAAAAAACCACACCCCAGCCAAAGGTGTCGTAAGCCTTGTTGCGCTCGACTACGGTGATGTCGTGGTGGGCCCCCAGCTTTTTCATCAGCAGGGCAAAGTACAAGCCCGATGGGCCGCCCCCGATGCAGACAATCTTCATGTCGAATCCTTATCAGTCAAGCTTCAATAGTTGAAGCTTAAAATGATTGTCTAACGCAAAGCACAGCCTGTCATTGGTGTAAACCCCGGCGACCGAGCCGCCAAGGTCATGGCTTCAGAGCGTGCTGGCGCACTGGCGCACTGGCGCACTGGCACACTGGTTCGCTGGTTCGCTGGTTCGCTGGTTCGCTGGTTCGCTGGTTCGCTGGCGTGGGGGCCGCTTCAGCGCAAACCCTGGCCACTCGCAAACTCAGCCCGCTGGATCAGCTCGACCTTGTAGCCATCGGGGTCGGTCACAAAGGCGATCACGGTGCTGCCGCCTTTGACGGGCCCCGCTTCACGCGTGACGTTGCCGCCATTGGCTCGGATTTTTTCGCAAGCGGCATAGGCATCGGGCACGCCCAGGGCGATGTGGCCGTAGGCCGTGCCCATGTCGTAGCTTTCCGTGCCCCAGTTGTAGGTCAATTCCAGCTCGGCATGCTCCGGGTTGTTGCCGTAGCCCACGAAAGCCAGCGAATATTTGTACTCGGGGTTTTCTGATTTGCGCAGCAGCTTCATGCCCAGCACTTGGGTATAGAAGTCAATCGAGCGTTGCAGGTCGCCTACGCGCAGCATGGTGTGAAGCAGTCTCATGGTTTGTTTCCTGTGGGTGAGGGCATTTCAAAAACAAGGCAGGCCGTGCTGGCATGGGCGTAAAGCGTGCCGTCTGGCCCGATCAAGCGCGCCTCGGCGGTGGCCAGCTGGCGGCCGCAGTGCAGCACTTTGGCCATGGCCCGCACGCGCTGCACTTTGGGCGTGATGGCTTTGACCAGTTTCACGCTCAAGTCGGCCGTGGTGTAGCCCCGGC
>NZ_JBIKIL010000205.1:0-3381 GCF_044361645.1 Limnohabitans sp.
GGTTGGGGTGCTCTTGTGCAAGGGATCAAAAGTTTGTCTCAGCATGGCCTTCATGCTATCAGCAGGGTTCAAGTGTGATGTTGCGCCTCGGTCAGGACGCAACTGGTAATCACTTTTACACTTTGAAACAAATTATTTTTAGTGTTTTAAATTGGAAAATATAATTCAAAATCGTTCAATTACGTAATAACGGAAAAACGATTATGTGCAAAAGCCATTTGCAGGAAGTCAGCGAAAAAACAAAAACAGTCTTGCCCTATTTACGCCGCAACGTGGGCGTGCTCTGCGTCATGTCGGGCCTGTTTGCGGGAAATGCTGTTTGGGCCTTGGACGCGCCCAAAGGGCCTGTGGTTTTGCAGGTGTCTGGCCTGATTGAGGCACACAACCAGGGCAAAGTGGCGGCCTTGGACATGCGGGCTTTGCAGGCTTTACCGCAAAAAAGCTTCACCACACAGACCCCCTGGGAACAAAAGCCCGTCTCATTCAGCGGCCCCTTGCTGCGCGATGTGCTGCAACTGGTCAAGGCCAAAGGTCAGCACATTCGGGCGGTGGCGCTCAACGACTACCGCGTGAAGCTGCCCGTGTCCGATGCACGAGAGCACGACGTGGTGGTGGCCGTGCAAATGAATGGCCAAGCGATCCCGGTCCGAACCAAGGGCCCCTTGTTCATTGTTTATCCCTTTGATGCCAAAAAAGAACTCCAGCACAAAACCTACTACGAGCGCTCCATTTGGCAACTCAAGGCCATTGAGGTGGAGTGATGCAAACGCTCGATGCCACGCCTGATTCAGAAGGGTCGCAACACCTGACGCCGTCACGGTTCATCTGGGGCTTGGCCTTGGTGGCGGTTCTTGTGATTTCGGCTTTGGTGGTGGCCACCACCGTGCAATGGCGTCAGGCCCAAGCCCTGGAGGCTGCTGCACGGTTGCAGGAAGATTCGCTCACGGCCATCACCACCAATTTGGAGCGCGAGTTGTGGCGCTTTGATGCGGCCATGACGCGTGTAGACCTTGGCCAAGCAGACATGAAGCAGCCTGACTTGGCCAGAGAGCGGTCTTTGCGTTTTGACATTTTGGTCAGCCGTATCGATTTGTTGCTCAACAGCCCCATTGTTGCTCGGCTACACCATCGTGAGGAATACACCGTATTGGCTCCCCGCTTGTTGAACTGGGTGGCCAGGACCGCCCCACTGGTGGACAGGCAAGACTGGGCATCGACAGCGTGGCCCAAACTCATGAAAGAGTTACAGCAGCTGGGCCCCGAGGTTCAGGCGCTGAACTCGGCTTCGGACAAGGTCATGGGAGAGTGGATTCAAAATCAAGTGGCCACCGTGCGCAAGCAAAGTCAGTGGATCGCATGGCTCACCGTGGCGCAAATCCTGGGTTTGGTCATGGGCGCGGTGGGCTTGTATATCCACGAGCGCCAACAAAAACAGTCCCAAAGGGCGCAGCAACGCTTGCATGCGCAGTTGATGCAAGCCAAGGAACAAGCCGAAAGTGCGAACCAGGGCAAAAGTCGTTTCTTGGCGAACATGAGCCACGAGTTGCGCACGCCATTTAATGGCATTTTGGGCATGCTCGGCTTGCTGGAAAAAACGCAGAATGGTTCAGAGCAAGCCGATCTGATCCAGACCGCCAAAAGCAGCGCTTCGCATTTGTTGGCCGTCCTCAACGATGTTTTGGAGGTCTCGGCGCTGGAAGTCGGCAAAATTCAGATCCATCCAGAGCCCATAGACATGGGCGACTTTTTGCAAGAAGTGCACCGATTCATGCGGGTACAAGCGCAGACCAAAAGCTTGCGACTGCATCTGACGGGCGACCTCCACAAGCCCTGTCTTGTGATGGTTGATCCACTGCGTTTGCGGCAAATTTTGTTCAATGTGGTGGGAAATGCCATCAAGTACACCGAACAGGGGCAGGTCGACATCCGTGTTCGCCGCACGTCGAGTTTCGAGGGGGTGCACTGGCAGATTGACATCGCCGACACCGGCATCGGCATGAGTGAGGCCACGCAGCAGGGCTTGTTTGAGCGCTTTCACTGGGGCGATGCGTCTCTCACGCGCAAGCAATCGGGATCGGGCTTGGGCCTGGAGATCTCCAGATCCTTGGCCCGCCTGATGGGCGGTGAGTTGAGTGCAAGCAGCCAACCGGGTCAAGGCTCGGTGTTCACTTTGCGCATCAAAACCCCATGGTCGGCTTTGTCGGCGCTTTCGGCCCCAGCCAGCGGAGCAGGAACCCCTCGGCCCCCTGACCCGATCGACCCCGCTTCGCCCAGCGAACCCTTGCATGTTTTGGTGGCGGAAGACCACCCGGTCAATCGCAAGGTGGTGGGCCTGTTGCTGCAAAGCATGGGGCATCAGGTCAGCTTTGCAGAAGACGGCCAGCAAGCCCTCACGCATGCCAGCCAGACCGATTTTGATCTGGTGCTGATGGACATTCACATGCCCGTGATGGACGGCCTGACCAGCGCCCGCCACATTCGTGCCTTGCCGGGTGCACGGGGGCAGGTGCCCATTGTGGCGCTCACGGCCGATGTGATGAACGATGCCGCTGAGCAGGCGAAGGCTGCGGGCATGAATGCATTTTTATCCAAACCCTTGCAAAAAACACAGCTGCAGGACGTCATGCCGCACAAGCGGCGGCAGGCTTGAGGCGCGAGAGGGCGAACATCAATGCCTGCATCTCGGGGCTGACTACAATGAATTGATCTTTGGTCTCTAATTTGGAGTCTGCAACGTCCATGACGCACCCGCTCCCCGCATCGCCTGCGACTTTCAAAATTCCGGAGTCGGTGCTGGTGGTCATTCACACGCCCGAGCATGATGTCTTGCTGATCCGCCGTGCCGACTGGGGCACTTGGCAATCGGTCACGGGCAGCAAAGACCACCCCGAAGAAACTTGGCAGGAGACGGCCATCCGCGAGGTGCAGGAAGAAACCGGCATCGACGCCCGGCACCCGAGCTGCCACTTGCAAGACTGGCAACTTGAGAACGTGTACGACATTTACCCCGCCTGGCGCTCGCGTTATGCGCCCGATGTGAGCCGCAACACCGAGCGGGTGTTTGGTCTGTGTGTGCCCCAACGCATGCCCGTGATGCTCAGCCCCCGCGAGCACACCGAAGCGCAATGGCTGCCCTGGCAAGCTGCCGCTGACCAGTGCTTTTCCCCGTCCAACGCCGAAGCCATTTTGATGCTGCCGCGATTTGTACCGGCCAACCCGCGATGAAGCCCGAGCGCCACGAACACCCGGTCATTCGGGTGGCCACGTACAACATCCACAAAGGTGTGCAAGGGCTGGGTCCGGCGCGGCGCCTGGAGATCCACAACCTGGGTCATGCGGTGGAGCAGCTTGACGCCGACATCGTTTGTCTGCAAGAGGTGC
>NZ_JBIKIL010000116.1:0-11662 GCF_044361645.1 Limnohabitans sp.
TTTGAAGCGCTGCAGCGCGCCATCGACACGGGCGAGACCGGCGAGTTGCTGGGCATCGACATCGTGGTGAACTACCCCACGTGGCCCCGCGCCTGGCAAAAAGACGCCGCTTGGCTGCGAGAGCGTCAGGAAGGCGGCTACAACCGTGAGGTGATCTCGCATTTCTTGTTTTTGGCGGGACGTTTTTTGGGCCCACTGACTTTGCAGCAGGCCAGCCCACACTACCCGCAAGACCCTGCTTTGTGCGAGCTGGACATGTTGGCCCGTTTGTCTACAGCCGATGGCAAGCTTGTCACGGTGCTGGCCACCACCGGAGGCCAGCAGCCCGACCGTCAAGAAGTCACCGTGCGCGGCAGCCGCATGAGCTATCAGTTCCGCGAGTTTTTCCAACTCTGGCGGTCTGACGGCGGCCCTTGGCAGGAGGCGCTGGATTGGAGCCATGAAGACCCGCGCACCAGCGCTTTGCAGCGCCAACTGGGAGAAGTGGACCGGTGGTTGAATGGCCAGCCGCACAAGCTGGCCACCGCCGAGGAAGCGCTGGCGGTGCAGGAACTGGTGGAGGCCATGTTGGTGGGCAAGGATTGAGTCTCTTGCCCCCATGCAAAACGCCCCTTGAGAGGGGCGTTTTGCGTTGAGTCTTGGCGGAAGCGGTGAGATTCGAACTCACGGACCTTTTCAAGTCGCCGGTTTTCAAGACCGGTGCAATCGACCACTCTGCCACGCTTCCTGCGGGGTGGATTGTAACGACTTCACCCACGACTTTTGAGCTGCAAGCACTTGTTGCGTCAAAAGCAGTTCAAGCCCATCACTTCTGGGTCCACTTGGGAATGCCGAGCATGGTCTGCGCCAATTGCGGCGTGCTGACGGCATCGGCCAAGGTCATGGCGTCGAGCTCGCGCATAAAAGCTTCTAGCGCGCGCTGAAAACCCAGCTTGAGGTTGCAGGCGGGAAAGATCACGCACGAGGTTTCTTTGCCTGAGAGGTGGCATTCGACCAAGTTGAAATCGTCTTCAGACCATCGAACAACCTCGCCAATAGAGATCTCTGCGGGGGGTCTTGCCAGACGCATGCCGCCGGAGCGTCCGCGCGTGGTCTCCAGCAGGCCTTGCACACTCATTTCGTGAACGATTTTGGTCAGGTGGTTGCGCGAGATGCCGTAAGCCGAGGCAATTTGGTCGACGGTCACCAACTCCCCTGAATCGTATTTCAAGCTCAAGTACATCAAGACCCGCAGGGTGTAGTCGGTGTATGTGGTCAGGCGCATAGGGGTCTAGATCCAACGTGCAAACGCTGCTTATAACAGCAAGAGCGAGGACTTGCCAAATCCTTGTTCACGCGCAGACACGCAGTCCAAGGCGGTCAACGCCAGTGCCATAACCGGACAAATTTTAAGTTATTTATTTAATACATGTATTAATGATACATTATTTAAAAAATCTCAATCTTGCACCTCACAGGAGAACTTTCGATGCAAACGCTTGCCGCACAGATCACGGTCTTTTTTCTCATTGTTTTGGTTCTTTGTTTTGTTTGGGTCTTGCGACGCACAGGGCTTGGCAAGCCACAAGAAAGCATGCCCACATCGCCATACCGCTTGCGCAATCGGCTTTTTATGGCGGTGATGTTGGGCGGGGTCGTCATCAGCCTCACAACCCTGCTGCCCTGGCCGCACGATGCGGGTGCCGCCGCAGTGACCCGCAGCATTGACGTGAAAGCCAAGCAATGGGCTTGGGAGTTGTCCGACGACAAGGCCAGAGTGGGCGAGGTCATTGAGTTTCGGGTAACGAGTGAGGACGTGAACCACAGCTTTGCGCTGTATGACGAGCAGCGCCAGATGCTGACCCAAATTCAGGCCATGCCCGGTTTCGTCAACAAGGTTCGACACCGCTTTACAGCGCCGGGTAACTACCAAATTCTGTGCTTGGAGTACTGCGGCTTGGCCCACCACGGCATGGTGGCCGCTTTCACCGTGCATGCCGCACCCTGAGCCCGTCAATCTCATTTCTCTTGGAGATCAACATGCATGTTCCTCTTGAACCTGAAGCGAATGCCCAGCCAGTGGCTGGCGTGCGGCTGTACCTGGGCACCTCCTTGGTGGTGTTCGTGCTCATGATGCTGGCGGGCTTGCTCATGCGCGCGGCGCAAGCCGAATGGCTGAGCATGCCGCCGGATACGTTTTACCAATTGATGACGGCCCATGGCGCGGGCATGGTGGGGATTTCGGGTTTGGCGGGCGCGGCCATCATGTGGCACTACCTGAATCAGAAGGTGGCGCTGAGCCAGCAGGTCCTTTACCTCAACTACGGATTGTTCTTGCTGGGTGTGGTGTTGATTCTGGGGGGGATTTTTTGGGGCGGCTACGCTGGCGGGTGGACCTTTTTGTGGCCCTTGCCCGCCAAGTCCATGGGGGTCTGGAGTGTCCATGCCGCAGCGTCCTTTGTGCTGGGGCTGATCTTGATTGGGGTGGGGTTTCTGGCCTTTTACCTGGACGCTGGGATGGCGATCACGCGGCGTTATGGCAGCGTCTTGCGCGGCTTGGGGCTGGACCAGTTGTGGACGGGCAAGATCGATGAGAGTCACTCTCCGGCGGTGGTGGCCAGTTCCATGGTCATCATCGTCAACACGCTGGGCATTTTGACCGGGGCAGTGGTGTTGGTGGTGACCCTGGTGAACCTGTATGTTCCGGACTTTGGCATGAACCCCTTGCTGGCCAAGAACCTGATCTATTTCTTTGGCCATGTGTTCATCAACGCGACCATCTACATGGCGGTGATCGCGGTCTATGAACTGCTCCCGCTTTACACCGGTCGGCCCTGGAAGGTGTCGCGGCCCTTTTATGCCGCTTGGGCTGCGGTCACCGTGTTCGTGATGGCGGTGTACCCGCACCACTTGCTGCTCGATTCGGTGATGCCCAAATCCTTGCTGGCGCTGGGGCAGATCGTCTCTTACCTCAGCGGCATACCGGTTTTGCTGGTGACGGCCTACAGTGCCTTGCTCATGGTGTACCGCTCAGGCATGGTCTGGAAAGCACCTGCGCTGTGGTTGATGCTGGCCATATTTGGCTGGTCGGCAGGGGTGATCCCCGCCATCGTGGACGGCACGATCCACATCAACAAAGTCATGCACAACACGATGTGGGTGCCAGGCCATTTCCACTTCTACCTCTTGTTGGGCCTGCTGCCCATGGTGATCGGTTTTGGCTTGCATGTCATGGGACAACAGCGCGCGATCCATGAGGCCTGGAATCGCTTTTTCTTCAAGCTCTTTTTTGCCAGCGGCCTGGTCTTTTGTTCGGCCTTTTTGATCGCAGGTTGGGCCAGTGTGCCGCGCCGTTGGGCCCAGCATTGGCCCGAGTGGTTGCCCTATGACCGGGTGGGCACGGTGGCCGCAGGCGCGGTGGTCTTGGCCATGCTGGGTGTGGTGTTCGTGGTTTTGCAACGGCTTGTGGCCAAGTCCTATGACACCCCGCACTGAATGGGGCAGCACCCTGAGCGCAGCCAGCTTGGTGCTGGCGTTGGGCACTGCATTGTTGTGGCAGCTGACAGACGGCTTGCAGATCTTCACCAGCGAGGCATGGCGACGCGCCGAGATCCAAAAGCAACCCAGGCCCTTGCCCCAGATGAGCCTGCAAGACGAGCGTGGCCAGTTGCTGGATCTGCGCAGCTTGTGCGGGCAGGTGCTGGTGATGGATTTCATCTACACCCGCTGCCCGGGTATTTGCAAAGCCTTGGGTGCCACGTCGGCCCAACTGGCCAAGGAATTCGCCCAAGCCGGGCAGCCGGTGACGGTGCTGTCGGTGTCGTTAGATCCGGTGAACGACGGCCCAGACCAACTCGCTGCCTTCAAAAAAAGCCAGGAACCGCAACCCACAGCTTGGCGCTTGGTGCGCCCAGTGCACCAGGCCGACCGGGACCAACTGCTGGCCATTGCCGGTGTGGTGGTGATTCCGGACGGACTGGGCGGGTTCGAGCACAACGCCGCCTTGCACATCGTTGACAAGGCTTGCCGCATCAATGAGTTGGTGGACATGGAGGACATGGACCATGCCAAGCGCGCCGTTCAAGCACTGCTTTGAGGCAGCTGCCCAAGCCCTGCACACGCCAGGCCGTCGTGCCACGGCCTGGGGCATCGCGGCCTTGTTGCTGTGGTGCCCAGGTGTGGGCGGTTTGCTCAAGCAAAGCATGCTTTTGCACATGGGCGTGCAGCTGAGCCTGCTGGTGGCCGTGGGCCTGGGTCTGGGCCTGGGTCTGGGCCGTGCCCTGCTGGCACTGCAACCGGCCTTGCAGCCTTGGGCACACCGCTACCGCTGGGCCGGTTTGTGGCTCGCTGCCTGCACGGTGATGGTGTGGATGCTGCCGCGCTTGTTGGATCTGGCGGTGGAAAACCCACTGGTTGATGTGCTCAAGGCCGCCAGTCTGGTGCTGTGTGCGGGCCTGCCCCTGGCCTGGTGCTGGCCTGAGCTGCCCGCCGTGGCGCGCGGCGTTTTGCATGTGGAGGCCCTGGCGTCTGTTTGGCGGCTGGGTTGGCTGTATCTGGACAGTCCCGCACGCTTGTGTCTGCAGTATGGGCTGGACGATCAGCAGCGTCTGGGCCAGTGCCTGATGTTTGCAGGTGCGCTCTATGCCCTGTGGCTGTCGCATCTGGCATTGAGCGGTCGCCCCGCTTCAGCGCCCCAGGTGCACAGCGGTGAGCAGACGCTGCAAGCCCCACAAGGATAGGCCATGTACACCCAAACCATTGACCAGTTCGTCGCACTGGCAACCGAAAAAAACACGCTCTTGCAGCAGCGGCCCATGGCCTTCCTGGCGGGCGCGGTGGCGGGTGGCGCTTATGTGGGGCTGGGCATTGCCCTGATCTTCAGCGTTGGGGCTGGCTTGCCGGTGACGATGCAAAAGCTGGTCATGGGACTGACTTTTGCGCTGGCCTTGATTTTGGTGGTGATCGCAGGCGCAGAACTGTTCACCGGTTACACCCTGAGCATGACCTTGGGCGTGCTGGCGGGCACCACCCGCTGGTTGGATTTGGGCAAGACCTGGCTGGCCTGCTGGCTTGGCAACCTGGCTGGCGCCATGTTGGTGGCAGCGCTGTTTGCCGCTGGCGGGGCCAACGGTTTGCTCGATGACCCTGACTCCCTGTTGTACAAGGCCGCCGACTCGAAGATGTCCGCCAGTGTGAGCGCCTTGTTGGCCAAAGGTTTGCTGTGCAACTGGTTGGTGTGTCTGGCCCTGTGGATGGCCAAGCGCGTCGACAGCGACGTGGCCAAGTGCATCGTGATCTTTTGGTGTTTGCTGGCCTTCATTGCCAGTGGTTATGAACACAGCGTGGCCAACATGACGCTGCTGAGCCTGGCCGTGATCGGTCGGCACGGTGAGCTGGCCACGCTGGTGTCGGCGTTTTACAACCTGGCGGTGGTCACTGTGGGCAATGTGCTCGGTGGCGCTGCCATGGTGGCCGGGCTGTATTGGGTGAGCGATGCACGTCAGCGCAAGCCCGACCGCCCGTCTGCCTCCATCACTTCTAAGGAGCCTGCACCTTGAACCCCTCTTTTTCATGCACACACGAGGACGTGACACGTCTGGTCCACGGCTTTTATGAACGCGCGCGCAGCGATGATCTGCTGGGGCCGATTTTTGCGGCCCATGTACAGGACTGGCCACATCACCTGGACAAGATGGTGGACTTTTGGTCGTCCATCTTGCAGGGCAGCGGCCGCTACCAGGGCTCACCCATGCTGGCGCATACCCGCCTGGCGGGTGTTCAAGCCCTGCACTTCCAGCGCTGGCTGCAGCTGTTTCACCAGACCACCGAGCAGCTGGGTCAGCCCGGCTTGCGCGCCCACGCCGACGAGATCGCGCAGCGCATCGCACAAAGCCTGTGGTACGGCTACCAAATCAAAGCACAACCCGACCAGCTGCCTGCCGCATTGACTTTGACGCTTGGCGCGGCTCGGCCCGGACAGGCGCGAAGCGTCTGAGGCGGCTCGCCTTTTTTGTTCAACTTTGGAGTTATGAGATGACATCACCCACCGCTGCTTTTGATGGGATGGCGCAAGCCACCTGCGATGTTCTGCAGACCGCTTACCAGCGGCAATGGATCACCTCGCGTGACGGCAATGTGTCCTGGCGCGAGGCCTGCGATTTGCGCTGGTGGATCACGCCCAGCGGGGCGCGCAAACACGCCCTACAGCCGCAGGACATGAAACGCTGCCAGGGCCTGGGCCCAGACGCAGACCCCGCAGAGCCATTGGGCGTGTCGGGCGAATATGCATTGCACCGCGCCCTGCATGCGCAGCGCCTTCAGCGGCCTACCGCAGTGGTGCACTTGCACCCCACTTACACGGTGGCTGCCCTGTATGCGGGCTGGGATTTGAGTCGCATCTGCCTGGAGTTTCCTGAAATAGCCCGCTACACCTGCGTGGGGCCTTCGGTGCCCGCGCTGGCCGCCACCAGCGCCGAGCTGGCCACCGCTTGTGAGCAGGCCTTTCTTGCTTGCCGTTGCGGCCAGCGGCCAGACATTGTGGGCTTGGACCGACACGGCGTGGTGGCCGTGGCCAGTGACCCTTGGCGCGCTTTCGAGCACATTGAGCGGCTGGAGCACATCTGCCAGATGGTGCTGGCCTCGGGCGTGCGTCCAAGCCAAGCCCGTTTGCCTGACACACAGCCCTTGAGGCAGGAGGCCGCCTGATGGACAGCGCCGTACTCAGTTTGCTGGGCTCATTCCTGCTCTCGGTTTTGGGCTTGTTCGCCTTCATATGGTCTTTGCGAAAAGGCTTGTTGGTGGAGAACCCACGCGGAGCGTCCGTGATATTTGCCCGGGGCGAAGTGGGACGCGTCGATGAACCGGCCTTAACCGCCGATGCGCAGGCCGCCTTGCAAGGCGCTGCCCATGAGCGTGCTGCCACGCCGGAGATGGACGCCGATGAACTGCGTGACCGTGTCGCTTCTGACCAGTCCAGCGCCTTGCCTGTGTTCATGCTCATCATGTTGGCCTGTTGCTGGCTGCTGCTGGGCTCGGCGGCGGGGTTGGTCGCATCGGTCAAGCTGCATGAACCCGACTGGCTGGTCCACCAAGCCTGGTTGAGTTTTGGCCGCATCCGCAGCCTGCATCTGAATTCGGTGATTTATGGCTGGTCGTCCAACGCCAGCCTGGCCGTCATTGTCTGGTTGTTGCCGCGTCTGCTGCGCACGCGTTTGGCGGGTGTACCTTGGATCCTGCTGGGCGCTGCAGTGCTGAATGCGGGCATCGCCTCCGGTTTGGGCGCTTTGGCCACGGGCTGGAGCGACGGCATGGAGTACCTGGAGATTCCCTGGCAAATCGACTTGCTGATTTTGGCGGGCCTGGTCCTGATTGTCCTGCCCTTGCTCTGCACCTTGGCGCGGCGGCGGGTGGAGCACCTGTATGTCAGCGTCTGGTATTTCGTGGCCTCGTTGCTGTGGCTTTGCCTGTTGTTTCTGGTGGCCAATTTGCCGGGAGTGCACACCGGTGTGCAGCAAGCCACCATGAATTGGTGGTTTGGTCACAACGTCCTAGGGCTGTGGTTCACACCGGTGAGTGTGGGTGCCATCTACTATTTTCTGCCCAAGATCATTGGCCAACCCGTGCGCTCTTACAACCTGTCCTTGCTCGGATTTTGGACCCTGGCCTTTTTCTATGGTCAGGTTGGCGGACACCACCTGATTGGCGGCCCGGTGCCCGGCTGGCTGACCACCTTGTCGATTGTGCAAAGCGTGATGATGGTGATCCCGGTGGTGGCGTTCACCATCAACCAGGCCAGCACTTTGCAAGGGCGCATGCTCCTGGCGCGTTACTCCCCAACGCTGCGTTTCATGATGTTCGGCGGCCTGATGTACCTGGCTGCATCGCTGGAAGGCACGCTGCAGGCGCTGCGCAGCATCAACGCGGTGACGCACTTCACGCACTTCACGGTGGCGCATGCGCACCTGGGCATGTATGCCTTTGTGGCCATGGTGTTGTTTGGTGCGATTTACTTCATGCTGCCACGGGTATTGCAGTGGGAGTGGCCCTACCCCTGGCTGATCAGCCTGCATTTTTGGTTGGCCGCGCTGGGCATTGGTGTTTATGTGGTGGGCCTGTCCATAGGCGGCTGGTTGCAGGGTCTGGCCATGCTGGACGCGACACGGCCCTTCATGGACTCGGTCACCCTGACCCTGCCCTACTTGAAGTCGCGCAGCCTGGGGGGTGCCCTGATGACGCTGGGTCATGGGGTGTTTGTCACGCATGTGGTGCTGATGGCCTTGCGCTTTGGGCCGCGCCGCACCAGCGCGGCTTTGTTCAAAAAGCTCCCGGAGGTGCGTCATGCACAGTGAGGTCAAACTGTTCGTGGGGGCTGCGGTCGCCTTGGGCCTGGCCACAGCAGCCTTGGTGGTCCTGCCCTATGTCCAGGTGCGGGACATCGCGCCTGCGGCGCAGCTGCAGCCCTACACCGATCAGCAGCTGCGCGGGCGCGCCGTCTACATTGCCAACGGCTGTGTGTATTGCCACAGCCAGCAACCGCGCGACCGCCGCTATGGGCCCGACGCTGCGCGGGGCTGGGGGCGCTCGTCGGTGCCTGCGGACTATGTCTTCGATCAGCCCCATTTGCTGGGCACCATGCGCACCGGACCGGACCTGTTCAACATCGGTGCCCGCCAACCCAGCGCCGACTGGCACTTGGGTCATCTGTATCAGCCAAGGGCCTATGTGCCCGGCTCCAACATGCCGGCTTATCCGTTTTTGTTCCAACAAAAACCGCTGGCTCAAGAAGGTGATGTGGTGGTCAAGCTGCCCCCCAGCTTGGAAGTCCCCGGCCAAGTGCTCGTGGCCACCCAGGAAGCGCTGGACTTGGTCAAGTACCTGCAAGCCCTGGACCGCACTTACCCCGTCATCGCGTCGCCAACCTCAACCCAACCATCGCCTGACCAATGATCAGCCCACCCGACTTACCTCCATCCGAAGTGCCCCCACCCGCCCAATCGCGCGAGAACAAGGACCCGACTGAGCGCACGCAACCCATGCCGTTCGTGGCGGGTTTGGTCGTGCTCCTGATGGTCTTGATTGGCACGGCTTACCTCTTGTTCTCCGACGACTTTGGTGCGCCTCATTTGGGCGACAGGCGTACACTGGCCGACCTGTCTGCGCCCGACAAGTCGGGTGTGGCACATGGCGCAAAGCTCGATGGTGCAGTGCTCTACGCCAGCCACTGCGTGGCTTGCCACCAAGCCAATGGCCAAGGCCTGCCGGGTGTGTTTCCGCCGCTGGCTGGCACAACCTAGGTCACTGGCGATGAGCGGGTGCTCGCGCATATTTTGGTGTTCGGTGTGAATGGAGAGCTGGTCGTCAATGGCAGCACTTACATGGGCAGCATGCCGCCATTTGCCAAACTCAGTGACGCGGAGTTAGCCGCCTTGGCCAGCTTCATCCGGGGCAACTGGTCGAACCAAGCCGCCCCCGTGACGTCGCAGACCGTGGCCCAAGCCCGAGCCAGCGTTCGCAGCGGACCCTACCAAGGCGGGCAGGAGCTGCAGTCCTTGGCCCAGTCGCTGGGCCAGCCGAAGGCCAGCGCGCCATGAAGCCCTGGCTCACCCGGCGCACCGGCAGGCCCTGGGCGTGGCCAAGCGCGGCTGTGCAGCGCCGTCTGGGATGGCTGCTGTTGTTGCTGCTGGCACTGCCGTGGATGCGTCAGGCCTTGGAGTCGCGCATGGGCTTGCACATGCTGGTGCAGCTTCCGGCCTTGATGTTGTGCGGCTTTCTCATGGCGGCCAAGCCAAGTCACGGTGCGCAGACCCTGTCGCCAGCTGCTGGCGCGGGCGTCAAGGTTTTCAACGCCCATGTCATCACCGGCTTGTGCTGGGTGGCTGTGGTGCTGGGTTTGAGCATGGTGCCCCGCGTGCTGGACTTGGCCGCAGGGGTGCTGTGGGTAGATGCCTGCAAGTACCTGCTGGTTGTGCTCTGCGGCATGGCTTGGCGACGCTCTTGGCGGGCCGCGGGCCTGGTCTTGCAAGCATTTTTTTTGGGCAACGTGCTGCCCATGATGGCGGTGGTGGGCTTTCTTTACCAAGAAGCCAATTGGCGGGTCTGCAACGCCTATGGTCTGGCAGATCAGCAGCGCACCGGCGAGCTCATGGTGACCAGCGCTGCAGTGCTGGGGCTGCTGTGGTTGCTTGGAGCAGCCCGCAAGCTGGTTCAAAACGAGACAGGCGCTACCTCTGTTCGTGCGCTGCAGGGCTGGCACCAGCCCAGTGGCCGCTAGGCTGCTTCAGCCGCGCCCAACATGCCGCGTTTTTCGATGAAGGCGACCACCGTTGCCAAGCCGTCCAGGGTTTTCAGGTTGGTCATGACCCAGGGCCGGGTCTCGGGGTTGGGCCGCATGCGGTCGGTGTCGGTGCGCATGACTTGCAGGTCGGCGCCCACATGCGGGGCCAGGTCGGTTTTGTTGATGACGAACAAATCGCTTTTGGTGATGCCGGGGCCGCCTTTGCGGGGAATCTTTTCGCCAGCCGCCACGTCGATCACATAAATAGTCAGGTCAGAGAGCTCGGGGCTGAAAGTGGCGGCCAGGTTGTCGCCGCCGCTTTCGATGAAGACCACGTCGGCGTTGGGAAACTTTTCCAGCATGCGGTCAATCGCCTCGAGGTTGATCGACGCGTCTTCGCGGATGGCCGTGTGCGGGCAGCCGCCGGTTTCCACGCCCATGATGCGCTCGGCGGGCAGGGCACCGCTCACCGTCAGCAGGCGTTGGTCTTCCTTGGTGTAGATGTCGTTGGTGATGGCGATCAGGTCCCAGCGTTCGCGCATGTCTTTGCACAGCATCTCGAGCAAGGTGGTTTTGCCCGAGCCCACAGGCCCGCCTATGCCCACGCGCAGGGGCGGCAGTTTTTTCGTGCGGTTTGGAATGTGGTGCAGTGGGGGCGAGGTGTTCATGATCGGAAGATACGGGAGTATTGGGTTTCGTGGCGGGATGACAAGATGGCCAACATGGGGCTGAAGGCCTGGCGGTCTTCGTCTTGCGTTTGGATGGCCGTTTGCACAGCCAAGGGAATTTCTCGGGCCAGCCGCGCCAACATGCGCTGACCGGCGCTTTGGCCCAGGGGAACGGCCTTGAGCGCGGCCTGGGTCATGTTTTCGGCCCAACCAAAAGCGCCCGCTTGAAGGGCTTGGTCAAGGGGGGCTTGCGCCAGAGACAAAGCCAGCGCCATGGCCAGCGGGTAGGTGGGGGGCAACTGCGCGCAGCATTGCAGCTGCGCTTCGCTGGCTTGCTGCAGGTTGCGCAGCCAGTCCAGCAGCGAGCGGCCCATTTGCTCGGCTTGCAAGCGCATTTCGGCGGTTTCGCGGGTGGCCATCACCCAGTCGTTCAGGGTTTGCAGGCGCTGGCTGTCCATGGCTTGCCAAGCCGGTATGGCTTGCGCCATCACGGCCATGTCGCCACGCGACTGCGTCAGGTGCAGCTGGTCCACCACCCAGTCTCTGGCGCTGGCCTCGTGGTGCACCAGGCCTTGCTCGATGGCGGCTTCGAGGCCTTCGGAATACGAAAAACCGCCGATGGGCAGGGCAGGTGATGCCAGCCAGATCAGTTGCAGCAAGCTGGTGGTAGGAGCGGTCTCTGACCGCGATGCATGATTGAAAGGCCGATCGCGGTCGGAGACCGCTCCTACAGGTGGGTCAA
>NZ_JBIKIL010000018.1:0-39791 GCF_044361645.1 Limnohabitans sp.
GCGATAGGTCGTGCGAAACATGGGGGCCATGACTGGGGCCGTCGTGGATGCTGGTTCTGATGTCGAGCGCCCCCACACGGTCGCTGCCTGCGTGCAACAAATACTGAGACTCTGGCAGGCTGTTGGCCGGAACTTTGAGCTTGGCTTCGATGACGCGACGACCCCAGGAGTCAGGTGCCGCGTCGCGAATACCGCCGAACATGGGCAATTGGTTGGCAGGCAGGAGCCGCTTGCCCAACACGTCATCGCGCGTTTTCAGGCTCAGGCTCACGGGATCAATTTCCAGTGCATCTGGCCGACGTGCGTAGTTCATGCCATAAGCAAAACTCGAAGCAAGTACCTCGGTGTTTTCTTCTGTCATGAGCAGCTGCCCACAAGGGTTCCAGTTCTGTCCCAGGTGGGCAAAGACCATCAGTTTCAAGGCTTTAGCGGTCAATTTTGTACGCCCTTAAAAGTCCAGTTCTTCGCGCTCAGCCGCGCTCAGGTCGCGGACCCGTTGGGTTTTTTCACGCGCACTGAGCGCCAGCAACGCCGGATCTTTTTCAGTCAACAAGTCCAACAGCGTGCTGCCTGGCGAGATGGCCTGCAGGTAGCGCAAAACTTGCCCAAGCGCGATGCCGGGATCCCCCTTTTCAAGGCGATAGGCCGTGTTGCGAGACAGCCCTGCACGCAGGGCAGCGTCAGCCTGCTTGACGTGACGCGCCAACCGCAGGCGCGCCAGAAGTTGCCCCAAGCGGGCGCACTCGTCTTGCTGAGACGGCATGAGCATGTCAGATTGATTGATTTTCATGTTCGTTAAATCGATACTTATGATCCGAAAGATCGATTAAACGAACATACTACCTGAAATTTCTCTGCAAGGCAGTGCTGACGCTCACAAGCACATGGACCACTGAACCGCTGACGGCCACTTTTATTGGCAAAGCCAAAACGCCACCGACCCAAGCAGCCAGCCTATGGGTGTGGTGTTTGGCTTGCAAAGCTAAGCTGTTCAGGCCTATCCATACTGGGCATGGTGCTCAAAGTGATCACCCAAGAACGTGGCGATGAAGTAGTAGCTGTGGTCGTGGCCGGGTTGCATGCGCAGCGTCAGCGGGTGGCCTGTGGCTTGGCACGCGGCGGTCAGCAACTCGGGGCGCAGTTGCGCCAAAAACTCGTCGGCATCGCCTTGGTCCACCAACAGGTGCAGCTTTTCTTGGCGCGCAGTGGCCACCAGTTCTGCGGCATCCCATGCACGCCAAGCCTGCGGGTCTGCGCCCAGGTAGGCAGTCAAGGCCTTTTGGCCCCAGGGCACTTGCGATGGCGCGGCGATGGGTGCAAACGCCGACACGCTGCGGTAGCGGCCCGGGTGGCGCAGCGCGGTGACCAGCGCGCCGTGCCCGCCCATCGAATGGCCAAAGATGCCGCGTGAATCGCTGGCGGCAAAGTGTTGCTCGACCCAGGCGGGCAACTCCTCGGCCACATAGTCTTGCATGCGGTAGTGCGCGGCCCAAGGGGCTTGGGTGGCGTTGAGGTAAAAGCCCGCGCCTTGGCCCAGGTCGTAGGCGTCGTCGTTGGCCACGGCTTCGCCGCGTGGGCTGGTGTCGGGTGCCACCACAATCACGCCGTGCCGCGCTGCGTGTGCCTGTGCACCGGCTTTGGTGATGAAGTTTTGCTCGGTGCAGGTCAGGCCCGACAACCAATACAGCACCGGGCACTTGACGCCGCGCAGCGCAGCCTCGGGCAAGTACACCGCCACGCGCATATCGCAACCCAGTGTGCTGGAGGCATGGGCCCACACCTCTTGCCGGCCGCCAAAGCTGGCGTGTTGTTCGATGCGTTTCATTCGCTGCCTTCAAAGTGCACCACCGAGCGGATGGATTCGCCTTGGTGCATCAAGTCAAAGGCGTGGTTGATGCCGCTCAACCCCATGGTGTGGGTGACAAACGGGGCCAGCGCGATGCGTCCGGCCATGGCGTCGTCCACCATGCCGGGCAATTCGCTGCGGCCTTTGACGCCACCAAAGGCCGTGCCCAGCCAGCGCCGACCGGTGACCAGCTGGAAGGGGCGGGTGGAGATTTCCTGGCCCGCACCGGCCACGCCGATGATGACCGACTGGCCCCAGCCCCGGTGTGCGCACTCCAGCGCTGCCCGCATCACGTTGGTGTTGCCTATGCATTCAAAGCTGTGGTCCACGCCCCAGCCGGTCATGTCGACGATGACTTGCTGAATGGGCTTGTCGTGGTCTTTGGGGTTGACGCAGTCGGTCGCGCCAAAGGTGCGCGCCAGATCGAACTTGCCCGGGTTGGTGTCGATGGCGATGATGCGCCCGGCTTTGGCCAGCTTGGCGCCTTGCACCACGGCCAAGCCAATGCCGCCCAAGCCGAACACGGCCACCGTGTCACCTTCTTGCACCTTGGCGGTGTTTTTGACCGCGCCCAGCCCGGTGGTCACGCCGCAACCCAGCAGGCACACTTGCTCAGGGTTGGCATCGGGCCGGATTTTGGCCAGCGACACCTCGGCCACGACCGTGTATTCGCTGAAAGTCGAGCAGCCCATGTAGTGGTAAAGCGGCTGGCCTTGGTAAGAAAAGCGCGTGGTGCCGTCGGGCATGACGCCCTTGCCCTGCGTGGCGCGCACGGCCACGCACAAGTTGGTTTTGCCCGACTTGCAAAACAGACATTCGCCGCACTCGGCGGTGTAAAGCGGAATGACATGGTCGCCAGGCTTCACGCTGCTGACCCCTTCACCCACCTCCACCACCATGCCCGCGCCCTCATGGCCCAGAACGACCGGAAACAGCCCTTCGGGGTCTTCGCCCGAGAGCGTGAAAGCGTCCGTGTGGCAAATGCCGGTGTGGGTGATCTTGACCAGCACCTCGCCTTTGCGCGGTGGCGCGACGTCGATCTCAACGATTTGCAAAGGCTTGCCAGCTTCAAAGGCGACGGCGGCACGGGATTTCATAAAGGCTCCTGGGGTGTGTATTGAAGGTATTGTGATCGGATGACTTGGCCGTTTTGCCGACAGCTGGAATTGGCTGGGCTGCTCCAGATGTGTGGTTGTCCGTACAGGTAAATGTGTCGGAAAGTTTTCGAATCGGCGTGAGACGGAGTTCATCTCGCCCAAACCATTGGGCATCAATGTATTGTGTTTTTATGGTGGATTTTTCCAGTAAAACCAAGGTGCACGTCATATTGCCCGATACAGTCACTGCCCCAGACAAATTCATGGTGCTTGGCAAAGCCACCATGCGCTTGGTGGACTCTGCAGATGAGCCACAGATGCTGCAAGACATGTTGGAGTCGAGTAAGCCGCCGCTCCCACCACAAGCCATCGGTTTGCACTGCCTTTTGGCTGCGCCTTTTCGGTATGTGCCCCAAACAGGCTCCCGCTTTCGCGCTGTCAATTCGCCGGGCATTTGCATGGATTCGCTACGCGTCGGTGCGTGCCCGCGACCATGTGTGCGCCGCCGTTTTTGACCCGCGCAGTTTGACCATGGTAATAGGCAAGCATTTGCCAAAATCGCGTCATCAAGGGTGCGGACGCATTCATTCCCAGCAAGGACAGGTCGCCGCTGATGTGCCGTTGAATGGCGGCATGCCGCCATTGGGTGCTGATCGCATCATCCGGGGCCAGATAAGCGGCAGGGAAACCACCCCTGAGCCAAAGCGTTTCCATATTTTTCGCAGTGGCTCCTGTTTCGCTGATGTCAAAGCCACTCACTTCCAGTGTGACTGCGCGGCCGAGAAGCGATTCGCTTTTGTGCATCACCCTTGCGCAGCACTGCCCAACAGCAGAAATTGACCGTTTTGGCCCATGCGCTCTGGCCGGTCCATGAGAACGCGCAAGGACTCGGGTAGCTCAGGCAGGTGCTGAATTTCGTCTATGACCACCAGTCCGTTGAGGCCCGACAATGTGCTCATCGGTTGTTTAACATTGACCATGAAAATCAATCATCTAAAGCAGGATTTTCATGGTCACGAAATATTCAAGCTCCCCCAACCGGAGCAGGTGGCAAACCGGGTCACACACGGCACAATCAGGCCATGCCAGACCAAGCCCCCTCGCCTGCCGCCAAGACGCTGAGCGCCCCGCAAAAGGCGCTGATCAAGCTCGGCTTGAAGCGCGACATTGATTTGGCACTGCACCTGCCGCTGCGCTATGAGGACGAGACCCGCATCGTGAAGTTGCGCGATGTGCGCGAGGGCGACACGGCGCAGATCGAGGCCACGGTGACGGCTTGCGAGATCACGCAGCGCCCGCGCAGGCAGCTGCTGGTGACGGTGGACGACGGCTCAGACACCTGCGTGATGCGGTTTTTCAGCTTTTACCCGTCGCACCAAAAGGCGTTGGCGGTGGGCAAGCGCATTCGGGCGCGCGGCGAGGTCAAGGGCGGCTTCATGGGGCTGACCATGATGCACCCCACATTCAAGGCGGCGGGCGGCCACCTGGCCGAGGCGCTGACCCCGGTGTATTCCACCGTGGCGGGGCTGGCCCAGGCCTATTTGCGCCGGGCCGTGATCACCGGCCTGAACCATGCCGACTTGAGCGAGACCTTGCCCCCGGGCGTGCCCTGGCCGGACCCGCGTGGGGCCTGGTCGCTGCGCGATGCGCTGCAGTTTTTGCACCACCCCACGCCCGATGTGTCGCTGGCCGCTTTGCAGGACCGCAGTCACCCGACGTGGATTCGCCTGAAGTGCGAGGAGTTGCTGGCCCAGCAGTTGTCGCAGCTGACCGCCAAGCGCGAGCGCGATTTGTTGCGCGCTCCGGCCTTGCAGGTCAAGCGCGGTGCTTGGCACGACCAGTTGTTGGCCACCCTGCCCTTTGGCCTGACCCAGGCCCAGCAGCGCGTGGGGCACGAAATTGCCCAAGACCTGGCCCGCCCGGTGCCCATGCACCGCTTGTTGCAAGGCGATGTGGGCGCGGGCAAGACGGTGGTGGCGGCGCTGGCGGCCATGGTGGCGATTGACGCGGGCTGGCAATGCGCGCTGATGGTGCCAACCGAAATCTTGGCCACCCAGCACTTTGCCAAATTAGTGGGCTGGCTGGAGCCTTTGGGCGTGAAGGTGGCTTGGCTGATTGGCAGCCAAAAGAAGAAAGAGCGCACCGCCATGCTGGCGCTGATCGAGTCGGGCGAGGCGGCGCTGGTGGTGGGCACGCACGCGGTGATTCAGGAGCACGTCAAGTTCAAAAATCTGGGGCTGGCGGTGATTGACGAGCAGCACCGCTTTGGCGTGGCCCAGCGCCTGGCCTTGCGCGGCAAGATGCAATCACCCGGCATGGAGCCGCACATGCTGATGATGACGGCCACACCGATTCCGCGCACGCTGGCCATGAGCTATTACGCCGATTTGGATGTGTCGGTGATCGACGAGTTGCCCCCCGGGCGCACGCCCATCGTGACGCGGGTGGTGTCGGACCAGCGCCGCCACGAGGTGGTCGAGCGCATTGGCGCGCAGCTGCAGCAGGGTCGGCAGGTGTACTGGGTGTGCCCGCTGATTGAAGAAAGCGAGGCGCTGGACCTGACCAACGCCACCGAGACGCACGCCGACTTGAGCCAGGCGCTGCCGGATGTGATGGTCGGTTTGCTGCATTCACGCATGCCGGTGGCCGAAAAAAAGGCGGTGATGGAACTCTTCACCGCTGGCGTGATGGGTGTGCTGGTCAGCACCACGGTGATCGAGGTGGGGGTGGATGTGCCCAATGCCTCGCTGATGGTGATTGAGCACGCCGAGCGTTTTGGCCTGAGCCAGTTGCACCAGTTGCGCGGTCGGGTGGGGCGTGGTGCGGCGGCGTCGGCCTGTGTGTTGCTGTATGGCACACCCGAGGGCGGACGCCTGAGCGAGACCGCCCGCGATCGGCTGCGCGCCATGGTGGAGACCCACGATGGGTTCGAGATCGCCCGGCGCGACCTCGAGATTCGCGGGCCGGGCGAGTTTTTGGGGGCACGCCAGTCGGGCGCGCCTTTGCTGCGCTTTGTTGACTTGGAGACCGATGGCCATTTGCTGGACTGGGCGCGGGCCCTGGCCCCGCTGATGCTGGACCGGCACGCTGATTTGGCCGAGCGCCACATTGGCCGGTGGTTGGGCGGAAAATCCGAATACCTCAAGGCTTGATGTTCCAATACCCCACATGACCCTGACCGAACTCAAATACATCGTGGCTGTGGCCCGTGAAAAGCATTTTGGCAAAGCGGCCGAAGCTTGCTTTGTGTCGCAACCCACACTGTCGCTGGCCATCAAAAAGCTCGAAGAAGAGCTGCAAGTCAAATTGTTTGAACGCAGCGCCAGCGAGGTGTCGGTGACACCGCTGGGCGAGGAGATCGTGCGCCAAGCGCAAAGCGTGCTGGAGCAAGCCGCCGAGATCAAAGAGATCGCCAAACGCGGCAAAGACCCGCTCTCGGGCACCATGCGCTTGGGTGTGATCTACACCATCGGGCCGTATTTGCTGCCCGATTTGGTGCGCCAGATCATCACCGACATTCCGCAAATGCCCTTGATGCTGCAAGAAAACTTCACCGTGCGTTTGCTCGAGATGCTGCGCACGGGCGAGCTCGATTGCGCCATCTTGGCCGAGCCGTTTCCGGAGTCGGGTTTGGCTGTGGCGCCTTTGTACGACGAGACCTTCATGGCGGCTTTGCCCATGAACCACCCCTTGGCCCGCAACGATTGCATCAGCCCTGAGCAACTGAAAAACGAGACCATGCTGTTGCTGGGCGCGGGGCACTGCTTTCGCGACCATGTGCTGGAGGTGTGCCCCGAGTTTGCGCGTTTTGCCAGCCAAACCGAGGGCATACGCAAGAGCTTTGAGGGCTCGTCGCTGGAGACCATCAAGCACATGGTGGCCGCGGGCATGGGTGTGACGCTGGTGCCCAGTTTGTCGGTGCCGCCCGCCTTGCTGGCCAAACAGTCGTCCAGCAAGCCCGCCAAGGCCAGCCGCGACGACTCATCTGTGCGTTACCTGCCCATCGTCGACCCTTTGGGTGGCCCGCCGCCCACGCGCCGTGTGGTGCTGGTTTGGCGGCGCAGTTACACCCGTTATGAGGCGATTGCCGCTGTGCGCAACGCCATTTATGCCTGCCCGCTGCCGGGGGTGACGCGCTTGTCTTGACCGGCCGACCAGGCCGTGCCCATGGACGCGACCATGACCAGCGCAATGGCCAGGCCTTGCGCCAGTGTCAAGTGCTCGGCCAACACCAACCACCCGGCCAGTGCGCCCACGGCGGGCTCTAAGCTGAGCAAAATGCTGAAGGTGTTTTTGGGCAAGTGCTTGAGCGAGAACATCTCAAGCGCATAAGGAATGGCGCTGGACAACACCGCCACCGCCAAGCCGGCGATCAGCCACTGCGGGTCGAGCAAGGCGCTGCCCGCATGCCACACGCCAATCGGGGCCACCACCAAGGCCGCCGCCAACATGCCCATGGGCGTGGCCATGGCGCCGTAACGCAAGGCCACGCGCTGGCCAAACACGATGTACAAAGCCCAGCAAATGCCGGCCAGGAAGGCCAACAACATGCCCATCGGGTCGAGCGCGGTGGCCGCATCGCCACCGGGCAAGGGCAAGAGCAATGCCAGGCCCGCGATGGCCAGCGTCACCCAGAGCCAGTCGCTGGCTTTTTTGGAGGTCCAGATGGCCACCGCCAGCGGCCCGGTGAACTCGATGGCGATCGCCACGCCAAAGGGGATGGTCTTGATCGCGCTGTAAAACAGCAGGTTCATCACGCCCAGCGTGATGCCGTACAGGCCCAGCGGCAGCGCATCGGCCCAGACCCAGCGCCGACGCCAGGGCCGAAACACCGCCATCAAAATCAGGGTGGCAAACACCAGCCGGTAAGCGGTGGTGCCCTCGGCCCCCAGCGCGGGAAACAGGCTTTTGGCAAACGAGGTGCCTACGGCCAGCGACACCAGGCTGCCCAACAAGGCCAGCATGGCCCACAAACGCAAGTTCAAAGGGGGCTGCTTTCTGCGGGGTTCAACACAATGGCCTGGCCGTGCGGGGTGCGCGCTGCGGCGTCGGCCCAGGCGTGTTCCAAATCATGGATTTCATCGGGCGTGCCCAGTTGGCGCTCGATCACCAGTTGCTCCAGCGCGTTGAGCCAGTGCGTGTAGTACAGGCTGCCGTCGCTGGCTTGGCCGCGCGTTTGGCCGCCGCGGATTTCGCGGCTCAGGGCGGCGGCCCATTCGGGCCAGGTGAAGACGCCTTTGCCGTGCAGCTGCAAGGTCATGGCAAAAGCGTGGGCTTGCCAGGGCTCTTCAAACACCGCCCCGTTGTTGGCGGTGGGGGGCATGGGCAAGCCGTCGCCGCAGGCGCGGGCCAGGTCGTTCAGGTCTTGGATGGCGGTGTTCATGGGGCGGTGTTCATGTGTTGGAGACCGCTTCCAGATAAGACTCCCAGGCGTCCACACTCACTTGGCTGCCCGCTTCGGCTTGCGGGCCCCACAGCTCGCTGCCCTCAAACACCACGGTGTAGAGGTGCTCGGCCGTGCCGTCAAAAGGCGGCAGCATCTGCTGCACATGCTGGTCGGGCAAGACGTGACAGCCATGGTGCAAGACCACCGTGCCCACATGACCACGCACATAGCGCGGCAGCCGGGTGTGGCCCTGGGGGTGGAGGTTCAGGGCGCGCACGCGCTGGCCCACGGCAAAGCGCGGCGCTTGGGTGCTGGGCCGGTCGGCCGGGCTGCCTTTGGCCAGGGCCGCGTCCACCTCGGCGGCTTGCAGCACCTTCACGCCCGCAACGGACGGGGTGAGGGGCTGGCCTTGGGCCAGCTCTTGCGGCGTGATCAGGCCGCGCTCGAGCAAGAGCTTTTCCAGCGCCTTGACCCAGATGGCGTAGTAGGGGCCTTGCGCATAGTCCAGCGGGGGCAAAGACTCGCGGGCCGAGCGCGCCAGGTCGATGTTCCACAGCCCGCTGGCGCCCATGGCCACCGTCAGGCCCAGGGCGCGGCGCTCCCAAGCGGCGTGAAAAAGCGGCTCCTGAGCTTCCAAATGAACCGGGCCATAGCCTTGCAGGCCGCCCATGTCGTGCAGGCCGTTCATGCCGCCACCTGAGGGGAAAGCGCCAAGCCGGTGCCAATCATGGCGTCTCGGGTGACCAGCGTGGCCAGCTGCTCTTGGCTCCAGCCCTCGGTGCCGGCCGGGCGCTCGGGCAGCACCAAATAACGCACTTCGGCGGTGGAATCCCAGACGCGGATTTTTTGCTCAGGCGGCAGCGTCAAGCCAAAGTCGGCCAACACCGCACGCGGCTCGATGACGGCGCGAGAGCGGTAAGCCGCGCTTTTGTACCAAACCGGGGGCAGGCCCAGCACCGGCCAGGGGTAGCAGCTGCACAGGGTGCAGACCACCATGTTGTGCGTGTCGGGGCTGTTGGGCACGGCCACCATGTGTTCGCCTTGGCGGCCGGTGTAGTCCATGGAAGCGATGGCGGCGGTCGCATCTTGCAGCAACCAGTCCCGAAACGCCGGGTCGGCCCAGGCGCGGGCCACCACTTTGGCGCCGTTGTGCGGGCCCACATGCACCTCGTAGGTTTCGATGATGCGGTCCACCGCCGCCGGGTCGAGGTAGCCTTTTTGCGTGAGCAAGCTTTCCAGGGCGCGCACCCGCAGGTCCATCTCGCCCAGGGTGCTGTGCGCGTGGCTGTGGTCGTGGCTGTGGTCGTGCTCAGGGTGCATGGGGCGGTCTCCTGTCGGGTGGTCTAAATGGTGTTTGAGGCAAAAAGCGGCTTGCAAGCCCAGATACGAGACCGCGCAAGCTGGCCAATCGAGGTGCTCACTCGGACAGCCTTGGCAGCGGCACGGTGTCACGCCCAGGGGCCTGCACAGCGGGCTGAACAGGGCCTACCCCCCTGCGCAACGGGCTTTTAGAGCCGATCATAGCGCCGCATACAATGGCGGCTTCGCCAGCGGGACGCCCATGTGCCACCCGCATCAACCCCAGTTTGTATTTCAGTGGAGCCCCCATGTTCATTTCTTCTGCTTTTGCCCAAGCCGCCCCCGCCGCCGCCTCTGGTGGTGACATGACTTCCACCCTGATGAGCATGCTGCCGCTGCTGCTGATGTTTGTGGTGCTGTACTTTGTCATAATCCGCCCCCAAATGAAAAAGCAAAAAGAGCACCGCGCCATGATCGATGCCTTGTCGGTTGGCGATGAAGTGGTGACCGCCGGTGGCTTTTTGGGCAAAGTCAGCAAACTGGGCGAGGCCTACGTCGGCATTGCGCTGGCCTCGGGTGTGGATGTGCAAATGCAGCGCAGCGCCGTGGTGCAGGTTTTGCCCAAGGGCACTGTGAAGTAAGCACCGCGCCCATGCGCTTGTTTTGCCGCCCGTCTCATTAATCTGCTCGCAAAGTCCTTATGAACCGTTATCCGGTCTGGAAGTACGTGATCATCGTGATCGCTGTTTTGTTGGGAACGCTTTACACCTTGCCCAATTTTTTTGGTGAAGCGCCCGCTGTCCAAGTGTCCTCGGGCAAGGTCACCGTCAAGCTGGACACCAGCACTTTGCAGCAGGTGGAAGAGGCCATCAAGGCCGCCAGCCTTTCGACCGATTTGGTGCAGTTTGACGGCAACTCCATCCGTGCGCGGTTTGACACCACCGACAACCAGCTCAAGGCCAAAGATGCGATCGAAAAGGCCTTGAACCCGGACAGCAGCAACCCTTCTTATGTGGTGGCGCTGAACTTGGTGACCCGCTCGCCCGCTTGGCTCGCCAGCGTGAACGCCGCGCCCATGTATTTGGGCTTGGATTTGCGCGGTGGCGTGCATTTCATGCTGCAGGTGGACATGCAAGCGGCCCTGACGCAGCGGGTCGAAGCCTTGACCGGTGACTTGCGCACCACCTTGCGCGAAAAAGACCTGCGCCACAGCGGCATCAGCCGCAATGGCCAAACCATTGAAATTCGCCTGCGCGATGCGCAGCAGTTGCAAACCGCCCAAGAGCTGATCACCGCCCAATTTGCCGATTTGCAGACCAGTCCGGTGACGCAGGACAACGAGTTGCGCTTGCTGGCCACCATCAAGACCGAATCGGCCCGTGCCGTGCAGGCGCAGGCGCTCAAGCAAAACATCACCACCTTGCACAACCGCATCAACGAGCTGGGTGTGGCCGAGCCGGTGATTCAGCAGCAGGGCCTGGACCGCATCGTGGTGCAGTTGCCCGGCGTGCAAGACACGGCCAAGGCCAAAGACATTTTGGGCCGCACCGCCACACTCGAAGTGCGCATGGTTGACGAAAGCACCGAAGGCCGCGCCGCCGAACAAGACGGGGGCATGGTGCCTTTTGGCACCGAGCGTTATTTGGAGCGCGATGGCCGCCCCCTGATCGTCAAAAAACAAGTGGTGTTGACCGGCGACAACCTGACCGACGCCCAAGCTGGCTTTGACGGCCAAACCCAAGAGCCCGTGGTCAACCTGACCTTGGATGGCAAGGGGGCCCGCATTTTCAAAGACGTCACGCGTGACAACGTGGGCAAGCGCATGGCCATCATCTTGTTTGAAAAGGGCAAGGGCGAGGTGGTCACGGCGCCGGTGATTCGTGCCGAAATCGGGGGTGGCAGGGTGCAAATTTCGGGCAATATGAGCACCGCCGAAGCCGCCGACACCGCTTTGCTGCTGCGCGCTGGCTCGCTGGCTGCGCCCATGGAGATCATCGAAGAGCGCACCATTGGCCCGAGCTTGGGTGCCGAAAACATCGCCAAGGGCTTCAACAGCGTGACTTGGGGGTTTGTGGTGATCGTGGCCTTCATGTGCGTCTACTACGCCATGTTTGGTGTGTTTTCCAGTTTGGCGCTGGCCTTCAATTTGGTCTTGCTGGTGGCGGTCTTGTCCATGCTGCAGGCCACACTCACCCTGCCGGGCATGGCGGCCATGGCTTTGGCGCTGGGCATGGCGATCGATTCGAACGTGCTGATCAACGAACGCATCCGCGAAGAGCTGCGCATCGGTGCCAGCCCGCAAGCGGCCATCAACGCCGGTTACGACCGCGCTTGGTCCACCATCTTGGACTCCAACATCACCACCTTGATCGCGGGCGTGGCCTTGCTGGTTTTTGGTTCTGGCCCGGTGCGTGGCTTTGCCGTGGTGCACTGCGTTGGCATCTTGACCAGCATGTTCTCGTCGGTGTTTTTCTCGCGCGGCTTGGTCAACTTTTGGTATGGCCGCAAGAAAAAACTCAAGACCGTGTCCATCGGCACTGTTTGGCGTCCCGATACGGGTACAGCGGTCACAGCGGCCAAAGCCGACTGAACGGGAGACAAAAAAATGGAGTTTTTCAGAATCAAAAAAGACATCCGCTTCATGCGCCATGCGGTGCTGCTGAACGCGGTGTCTTTCACCACTTTTGTGCTGGCGGTATTTTTCTTGTTCAGCAAGGGTTTGCACTTGTCGGTGGAGTTCACCGGCGGCACCGTGATGGAGGTCAGCTACAGCCAAGCCGCCGATTTGCCCAAAGTGCGCAGTGTGATCTCGAGCTTGGGTTACGCTGAAGTGCAGGTGCAAAACTTTGGCTCGGCGCGTGAGGTGCTGATCCGCCTGCCGGTGCAAACCGGCGTGACCACGGCGCAGCAAAGCGAGACCGTGTTGACCGCTTTGAAGGCCGCCAACCCCGATGTCAGCTTGCGCCGCACCGAGTTTGTCGGCCCGCAGGTGGGCAGCGAGCTGGTTGAAGACGGCCTGCTGGCGCTGGCCTTTGTGGTGGGCGGCATCATGCTGTATCTGGCCATTCGCTTTGAATGGAAGTTTGCTGTCTCAGCCATCATTGCCAACTTGCACGATGTGGTGATCATCTTGGGCTTTTTTGCCTTCTTTCAGTGGGAGTTTTCTCTGGCGGTGTTGGCGGCGGTGCTCGCGGTGCTGGGCTATTCGGTGAACGAGTCGGTGGTGATTTTTGACCGCATTCGCGAGAACTTTCGCCGTTACCGCAAGATGAACACGGTGGAGATCATCGACAACGCCATCACCTCGACCATCAGCCGCACCATCATCACCCACGGCTCGACCCAAATCATGGTCTTGTCCATGCTGCTGTTTGGGGGCGAGACGCTGTATTACTTTGCGCTGGCCCTGACGATTGGCATTTGCTTTGGCATTTACTCTTCGGTGTTTGTGGGCGCTGCGGTGGCCATGTGGCTGGGCATCAGCCGCGAAGACATGGTCAAACCCATCAAGAAGGACAACGATCCGGGCGACGAGAACTCGGGCGCGGTGGTCTGAGCCCGTCCGCCTGCGTCAGGGCTGCAGCTGCAGCACAACCTGTGCCTCGGCAGCGGCCTTGGCCCAGTGGCGCTCTTCGGCAGCACGCTCGGCATAGCGGTTGAATCGCCACGAGGTGCCCTCGTGGGTGATGCGGTGCCAGACGCTGCGCTTTTCGCCCGGGCTCAACTCGATCCACATCTGCACTTCTTCAAAACTGCGACCACAGCCTTTGCAGGTCTCATCGCCTTGGCTGGTGGAGCAAATCGCAATGCACGGCGTGTCAGGGGTGGTGGCATACCAGTCTTGCCAAGCCTCAGCCGCAGCTCTGGGCAGGCTGAATTCGTCAACCAAGTCTTGTTTGAAGTAGACCATTTGCCCATAAACATCGGCCAGTGCCCGCAGCTCGGGCGGCAGCGCCACGCCATCGGGCGAGGGCTTTTTGATGCGCCAATGGTTGATGGCGGCTTCGATGTCGATGATGTGGATGCCGGCCATGGTGTCTGTGGGTTGGGAGGGCGATCATAGCCGTTCGCGCGAAGGCTTGCGCCGCCCAAAACACTTACCCACTGCCCTTGATTGTCAGGGCAGCGCGCCGGGGGCTTGTTGGGCACGCAGCCTGTCTTGGGCATAGCGCAAACGCGCATCCACGATCGAGGCCTCGATGTGGTCTGCAGCTTGCAAGCGCGCTTGCCGGGCCCAGTCTTGCGCGGCCCTGAACCGGTCGATGGCCCCTTGCCAATCCAGGCGCGCCACTTGCGCCTCGGCCTGCGCTCTGAGGGCTGGGAGGGTTTGGCCTTGTGCAGCCAAGAGTTGGCCTAAAACATGCCAAGCTTGCGCATCGTGCGGCGTTAAAAACACCCGCTCACGCAGCTGCCGCGTCAAATCGGGCAGCGCGCGGTGCTGGGGCAGTTGCAGCGCCGCTTGTGCTGCCGCGATCAGTTCTGGGCGTGGCATGCGCTGCGCGCGGGCCCCCGGCCACAACAAGTCCAAGGCCGTCTCAAACCGCTCTTGCTGCAAGGCCAGCTCGACCGCCAGCAGGTCGACCCAGCGCTGCGCGGCCATGTCCGCTGCGGGCCACGGCGCGCTGGCCTCGGTCGCCATGGCTGCGCTTGCAACAAAGCGCTGCAACTGCTGCAAAGTGCGCTGCGCGGCCGCCATGTCTCTTTGCTGCAGGTAAGCCAAGGTGCCCGCGTACAGCTTGCCAGCCCTTTGGGCTGACGATTCTTGCGCTGCGGGCTGCTCGGCGTCTTGGGTCCATGCCTTGAGCGCATCGGCTTGACTTTGAGACAACACCCGTGCCCGCGCCGACATCATGGCTTGGGCCATGCTGGGCGGTGGCGCGCTGGCAGAGCTGAGCAGTTGTTGGCGTGACTGCATGTCGGCCATGCGCTCGACAGTCAATGGGTGGCTGCGCAAATACGGGAAAGCTCCACTGTCGTTCAAGCCCGCTGCTTGCTGCAGCTTGCCAAACATGCCGACAAAACCTCGGGGGTCGTAACCCGCGTCCACCAAGATGCCATAGCCCACGCGGTCGGCTTCGCGCTCCATGTCACGCGAGTAACTCAGTTGCGACTGCGCCGCTGCGGCCTGCCCGCCCACGATCAGGGCCTGGGCACCTTCGGGGTTTTTGCTGGCAGCCAAAACGCCCAAAACCATGGCCCCGATGAGCCACGGGGCCAAGCGGCTTTGTTCGCCCATGCCCCGTGCAATGTGACGCTGACTGACGTGGCTCAGCTCGTGCGCCAACACCGAGGCCAATTCGTCGTGCGAGCCCACCACGGCGATCAAGCCCAAGTGCACACCCAAGTAACCGCCCGGCAGTGCAAAGGCATTCACCGACCGGTCACGCCCGAGCAAAATGCGCCAGGCAAAACGCTCTTGCAATTCGGGCGACAACTCGCCCCGGGCAGCTGCGGCCCGGATCAGCGGCGCCCACAACAACTGGATGTACTCGTCGAGCACAGGGTCTTCGATGTAAGCCGGATCGCGGTAAAGCTCACGGGCGATGCGGTCACCCAGTTGGCGCTCGGCGCTGAGCGACAGGCTGTCGCCATCGCCCAAACCGGGTAAACCCGCAACTTGCGCATGCACAGCTGCGCCCACCAGCGCCATGGCCAGTACCCCGGTGAGAAAGCGAATGCGAAATTTGTGTTTCAAAGCTGTCCTGCACGGTTTCAGGCCTTTATGATGCCTGCTTCTTGTCAGGCCAACTTTACCCTTTTCACTTTCAATGCCATGAGCCAGCCCTCCCCTGCACTGACCCACTTCGATGCCCAAGGCCAGGCCCACATGGTCGATGTGGGTGACAAGGCCAGCACGCGGCGTGTGGCCGTGGCCACGGGTCGCATCGAGATGCTGCCCAGCACCTTGGCGCTGATCACCTTGGGCACCGCCAAAAAGGGCGATGTGCTGGGCATTGCCCGCATCGCGGGCATTCAGGGGGCCAAAAAAACCAGCGATCTGATTCCCTTGTGCCACCCCATTGGCCTGACGCGCGTGGCGGTCGATTTTGAGGTGCAAGCCGACAAGGCTTGCGTGGTGTGCACCGCCACCGCCGAAGTCAATGGCCAAACCGGCGTGGAGATGGAAGCGCTGACCGCCGTGCAAGTGGCCCTGCTCACGATTTACGACATGTGCAAAGCCGTGGACCGGGGCATGACCATCAACGGTGTCAAACTGCTGGAAAAGCATGGCGGCAAATCGGGCAGTTTTGTGGCACCGACCTGATGCGCTGCTGATCTCGGCACCCACTGTAGACGACAGGCCATGAACGCTTTGCACTTGCCCACGGCGTATTTCATCGTCGGTATTTTGTACCTGTGCATGCCTCTGGCTGTGTGGGTGGTGCTGCGCAAACACGGCATTGCCAGCAACACACTGTGGTGTTTGGGCGGTCTGTTGTTTGGCCTGTCGCTGATTTTGCTGGGCATGCGCGGGCAATGGCCCAATGCGCTCACTTACCACTTGGCCATGGGCTTGTTGATCTTGGGGCCCATGCTGCGCGCTGCCGCCTTGCGCCGTGAACTGGGTCGCCCACTGCGCTGGGTTTGGTTGGGCTTGGTGGTAACGGTGTACGTGGCTGTTTTTGCTTACTTGCACGACGTGGTGCACAGCGACAGTTGGCGCTTTACTTGGGCTTCTTTGGGCGCAGCGGCAAGCTTTCTTTGGTTGGGCTTGCTGGCCCGCGACCTGCAAATGCGCGAGAAGAGTGTCAGTGCCCAGTGGGTCTGTGTGGCCTACCTGCTGTTGTCCGTTTTGATCATCTTGCGCATACCCAGCGTCATGGGTGGGCTGGGCCAGCCGAAGGCCATGACCTCAGACCCTTTGTCTGCTGTGCTGATTTTTTGGGCCGTGGTCACCGCCATCGTCAGCAACATTGGTTTTTTAGGCCTGTTTTTTGAGCGTCTGAACCGCCACGCCTTTGAAGCAGCCCAAATGCAGGCCCGACAAGAAGAGGCGCTTGGGCTGAGCGAGCAAATTGCCCAACTCGACCGGCGCCGCAGCATGGGTGAGATGGCGGCCACGCTGGCGCACGAATTGAGCCAGCCGCTGACCAATATTTACCTGATCACCGACCGCATAGAGACAGCGCAGCAGCAGCGCCAAGACGATTCGCTGAAGGTTTACCTGCAGGACCTGCACCGCAACACGCAAAAAGCCAGCGACATCTTGAGCCGCATACGCGCATTCATCGAAGCCAAAGGCCGCCGTTTTGAACGGCTGGAGCTGCAGCGCGTGGTGGCCGATGTGAACGCCATGCTCGGCGACTTGACACACCACGGCACACTGGCGCTGCAGGTCACTTTGCCCCCGCAATCCTTGGCGGTGCAGGCCGACCCGGTGCAGCTGTCGCAAATTTTCATGAACGTGGTGCGCAACGCCATTCAGGCCACCCAAGGTCAAGCGCTGCGCCAACTGCACATCCGCGTCTGGCAAGAAGGCGCGATGGCCCACATCAGCCTGACCGACAACGGACCCGGTTTGCCTGATGCCGTGTTGAGCCACGCGGGCACCGCTTTTTTCACCACCAAAAGCGATGGTTTGGGCATGGGTTTGTCGATCTCCAAAACGATTGCCCAGCAGCACGGGGGCAGTTTGAGCATCGGCAACAGCAGCACGGGCGGTGCCGTGGTGGAGCTGAAATTACCGGTGGTGGCCTGAAGGCGGGTCGCTGCCGAGCTTGGGCCAAGGCCGGGATGACAGCGGTACAGGGCGGTGAGTGTCAAAGCGGCTGGGGCGCGTGCATTACAAACTGCGCAGGGCCGGATCACCCGTCCGGGTTTTCGTCGCTGTTTTCGTCGCTGGCCTCAGCGCCATGTTGTGCGTTCTTGAGGACTTGGCGAACCACCTCGCTGCTGAAACCCCGGGCCAGCAAAAAACGCATCTGCTTGAGCCGCTCTTGTGGCGCGGCCCCTTGCTTACCGAACTTTTTTTGCCAAATCTCTTGGGCCCGGCTCAGCTCGGTGTCTTTGAGACTGGCCATGGCATCGAGCACGGCCTCACCGGCCAAGCCCTTGGCGGTCAGCTCTTGCCGAATGCGCGCGCTGCCCCACTTGCCGGAGCGGCGGTTGAGCACCGAGTCCACCGCGCGGCCGTCGTTGATGAAGTCCCGCGCCTGCAACTCGTCAAGCGCCTTGGCCAACTCGCCGGGCACCTCCTCGTGCTGGGCCAGTTTGCGTTCCAGCTCGGTACGCGAGTGCTCGCGTTGGCTCAAAAGCCGCAGCGCGCGGCCTTTGATCGAGGGTGGAGTGGCAGGCTTGTTCAAGCGGTGTTTCCTTCCGATTTCTTCCTGACGGTGGCCTTTTATTCGCCTTTGGGCACGGCAATGGCCGATTCCAACACCCGGATGCCCAGCGACTCGCGCACCTTGTTCTCGATCTCGCGGGCCAAAGCCGGGTTTTCGCGCAAGAACTCTCGGGCGTTGTCACGGCCTTGGCCGATTTTTTCGCCCTGGTAGGCGTACCAGGCGCCCGACTTGTCGACGATCTTGGCGGTCACGCCCATGTCAATCACTTCGCCCTCGCGGCTGATGCCCTCGCCAAACAGGATGTCGAATTCGGCCGTTTTGAAGGGCGGGGCGACTTTGTTCTTGACCACTTTGACCTTGGTCTCGTTGCCGATGGCGTCGTCGCCCTTTTTGATGGTGCCGGTGCGGCGGATATCGAGGCGCACCGAGGCGTAGAACTTGAGCGCGTTGCCACCGGTGGTGGTTTCGGGGCTGCCGAACATGACGCCGATCTTCATGCGGATCTGGTTGATGAAGATGACGGTGCAGTTGGTTTTCTTGATGGTGGCGGTCAGCTTGCGCAGGGCCTGGCTCATCAAACGCGCTTGCAGGCCGGGCAGGCTGTCGCCCATGTCGCCTTCGATCTCGGCCTTAGGGGTCAAGGCCGCCACCGAGTCGATGACGACCAAGTCCACAGCGCCCGAGCGCACCAGGCTGTCCACGATTTCCAGGGCCTGCTCGCCGGTGTCGGGCTGGCTGACCAGCAGCTCTTGCAGGTTCACGCCCAGGTTTTGGGCATATTGAATGTCCAAGGCGTGTTCGGCGTCGACAAAGGCGCAGGTGCCGCCCAAGCGCTGCATTTCAGAGATGACTTGCAGGGTGAGGGTGGTTTTGCCGGACGACTCGGGGCCGTAGATCTCGATCACGCGGCCACGCGGCAGACCGCCCACGCCCAGTGCGATGTCCAAGCCCAAAGAGCCGGTGGAGACCACCTGGATGTCAGCGATCACTTCGCCTTCGCCCAGGCGCATGATGGTGCCTTTGCCGAATTGCTTTTCAATCTGGGCCAGGGCGGCTTGCAGGGCTTTGGACTTTTCGCTGTTGTCGTCGCTCATGAAAATCTCCTTGAATATCAATGGGTTGGGGCACCTGGCTCAGCAATGATGTGCTGTCTACTGGATGCGTGAACAGTACTGTAAACCAACTGTACAAAACTTTAAACCTTATTTTTGGTCAGTTTGCCTTATCATTTAAACACCATGCCAACGCACTTTCACACCGCCACAAACGCCCTTGCAATGCACGACGACCGCTGGCGGCAAAGCCATTTGGGGCGTTTGCTGGGTCACGCCATGCGCCGCTTTGACGAGCGCGTGCTGCACCTGATGGCGGGCAACGAGGGCGTGCCGCTGGCGCTGGCCAACTTGGCGGCGCGCGACCAAATCAGCGCGGCGCATGTGCACATCACACGGCATTTGGCTTTGGGAGGCTCTCGCTTGACCGATTTGGCCCGCACAGCGGGCATGAGTAAACAGGCCATGGGCGATTTGGTCGACCAATGCACGGCCTGGGGCTTGGTGCAACGCGAGCCCGACCCCTTGGACGCACGTGCCCGGCGCGTGGTGTTCACACCCGTGGGCTTGGCTTGGTTGCAAGCCTTCAAAGACGCGGTGGCCCAGGCCGAGACCGAGTTTCGCGAAGCGGTGGGCCAAGACGTGGCCACCGTGGTCGCTTTGGGGCTGGAAGCCTACGCGAATTGATGGCCACCAGGCGTTCAGCCCGGCGCAAGCCATCAGGCTGACACTAGAATCAGCCAGCCGTCGCAGCTCGCCAAAACAGGCGGCCAAGACAGCCAAGACAGACGGCAACACGCCGCAGCCACAACAACTGGAGACAAGCATGCGCATTCTGATAGTCGAAGACGACCAAGTGCTGGCCGATGGTTTGCTGCGCACACTGCGCAGCACGGGGGCGGCAGTCGACCATGTGGCCAGTGGCAGCGAGGCCGACGCGGCCTTGATGACGAACAGCGAGTTTGATTTGCTGATCTTGGACTTGGGCCTGCCCAAAATGCACGGCTTAGAGGTGCTCAAACGCTTGCGCGCACGAGGCTCTGTGTTGCCGGTTCTCATCCTCACCGCCGCCGACAGCGTAGAAGAACGCGTCAAAGGCCTTGACTATGGGGCCGACGACTACATGGCCAAGCCCTTCAGCCTGCAAGAACTCGAAGCCCGTGTGCGCGCCCTCACCCGCCGAGGCATGGGCGGTGCCACGTCGCAGATCAAGCACGGCCCACTCATTTACGACCAATCTGGGCGGGTGGCCACCATCGACGGCAAGATGGTCGAGCTGTCGGCGCGCGAGCTGGGTTTGCTCGAAGTCTTGTTGCAACGCGCCGGCCGTTTGGTGAGCAAAGACCAGTTGGTTGAGCGTTTGTGCGAATGGGGCGAAGAAGTCAGCAACAACGCCATTGAGGTGTACATCCACCGCTTGCGCAAGAAAATCGAAAAAGGTCCGATCCGCATCGCCACCGTGCGTGGCTTGGGCTACTGCCTCGAAAAAATACCGGGCTGAGCCTGCTCACCCTCTCGCTGCGCTTGCGCTGAGCCATGAAGTCAAAGGGCTGAAACGTGCGGATCTTCAAACGCGAACAGCGCTCTTTGTTTGGCGAAATCCTCGATTGGATGCTCACGCCCTTGCTGTTGCTGTGGCCCATCAGCTTGGCCTTGACTTGGTTGGTGGCGCAAGGCTTGGCCAACAAACCGTTTGACCGGGCACTGATCTACAACGTGCAAGCCTTGGCCCAGCAGGTCAGGCTGGGGCCTGACAAGCGGGTGCAATTTAGCCTGCCCCAACCGGCCAGCGAACTGCTGCGTGCCGACGAAACCGACATGGTGTACTACCAAGTGACCGGCAACCAAAGCGAGCACCTGAGTGGTGACCGTGAGTTGCCCTTGCCCAAACCCAACGAACCCAAAGGCAGCAGTTACGAGGTGCACATTCGCGATGACGAGATGCGCGGGCTCGAGGTGCGCGTGGCCTACACCTGGATACAACTGGACGCCCAAGGCACACGCCCAGCCTTGGTGCAAGTGGCCGAAACCCGCGAAAAACGCTCGGTGCTGGCCGCCGAAATCATCAAGGGCGTGATGCTGCCTCAATTCGCCTTATTGCCACTGGCTGTGCTTTTGGTGTGGTTGGCTTTGGTGCGGGGCATCAAGCCTTTGTCGCAATTGGAAGAGCGCATTCGCGCCCGCAAACCTGACGACCTGAGCCCCTTGGACGACAAGGCCGTGCCGATGGAGGTGGCGCCCTTGGTGGTGTCGGTGAACGACTTGCTGGACCGCTTGAAGGACTCCATCGTCACGCAAAAACGCTTTTTGGCCGACGCTGCGCACCAACTCAAAACGCCCTTGGCGGGCTTGCGCATGCAAGCCGATTTGGCGCAACGCTCGGGCTCCAGCGAGGACGAGCTGAAAAAGTCCTTGCAGCAAATCGGTCGTGCCAGTGTGCAGGCCACACACACCGTCAACCAATTGTTGTCTTTGGCGCGCGCCGAGGGCGGCGGAACCCACTTGCCTCAGCACAGCTGTGACATGGTCAAACTGGCCAGCGAGGTCTTGCAAGACAGCTTGCCCCACGCCATGGACAAGGGCCTGGATCTGGGCTATGAGGGGGTTGCCGCTGGCACACCCGGCGCGCAAGTGCAAGGCAACGCCACGCTGCTGAAAGAAATGCTGCGCAACTTGGTGGAAAACGCCATCCACTACACCCCCAGCACCGACACCCGGCAAGGCGTGATCACCTTGCGGGTGTTGGTAGACCCCTACAGCCGTGCGCTGGTGATGCAGGTGGAAGACAACGGTCCAGGTATCCCGATGGCCGAGAGTGAACTGGTGTTTCAGCCCTTTTATCGGGCCCTGGGCACCAATGTGGATGGCTCAGGGCTGGGCTTGCCCATCGTCAAAGAAATCGCCCAACAACACGGTGCCACGGTCAGCGTGGACGCTGCACACCCGGGACACACCCCACCGGGCGCGTGCTTCAGCTTGCGCTTCACGGCCAACTGAAAGCGCCAACACGCAGACCAAAAAATCCGCCTCAAGCCCAGCACGGCACATGGATGGCCACGCTGCGCTCGCCATGACGGGGAGTGCGTCACCCCAAACAAGTGCGTCATCGAGAATCAGCACGTCATCGCGAGGCACGAAGCGATCCATGGTGGTCCACAGCGCATGGATGGCCGCGCTGCGCTCGCCATGACGGGGTGTGCGTCATCGCGAATCAGCCCGGCACCTCGAATCAGCACGTCACCCCAAACAAGCACGTCAACCCGAATCAGCCCGTCATCGCGAGGTACGAAGCGATCCATGGTTCGGCAATGGCAGACCGCTTGTGACTCAGGCGGCAGCGGCCATGTTGAGCTGCAAGCGCTCGCGCGCGATCACACGGGCAACAGCGGGTTGGGCGGCGATTTTTTGTACAAAGGCCCACAAGTCGGGGTGCGCCTCGGGCTTGATGCCTGCCATGGTGCCCCAGCGCGTGAGCGTCAGGCAATAGGCATCGAGCGGACCGAGGTGGTCACCGCTGAGCCAAGCCTGACCTTGGCTGGCCGCAGTTTGCACAGCAGCTTGCAAGTCCGTCAGCATGCCGCGAAACAGTTGCGTGTTGTAAGGCTTGAGCGCGGCCTGCACATCGGGCTGGTCCGAAAACTTTTGCGGCATAAAAATGTGCGTGAAAGTCGGGTGCACCGTGTTGTTCATCCAAGCCAGCAAGGACAGTGCCTGAGCCCTGGCCATGGGCTCGGCAGGCAAAAATGCCAAGTGCGGGAAAATTTGGTCCAAATACAGGGCGATGGCCAAAATTTGCGCGATCGGCTGCCCATCCTGCACCAACACAGGCACCTGAGCGCGCGGGTTGATGGCTTGGTAGTCGGGGTTGTTTTGCTCGCCCTTGTGCAGTTTGACCATGATGGGCTCGAACTCTGCACCGCTCATTTCCAACATCACATGGGGCACAAATGAGCAAGCACCAGGGGAATAGTAGAGTTTCAGTTGCAAGGTGTTTCTCCAGTAAAAAAATCAACGACCGCTCGGCCCAGCAGCAGCGCCAGGGGGTGCAGGCCAGGCCCCCGCAGCTTGCGGTGCACCGGGTGCCAATGGGGCTGGCGTGCTTGGCGCGGCTGCAGCGGCCGGGTCAGACGGTGTGAGGGCGTGTGCTGGGGCGCTTGCGTCCAAGGATTGCGCAGCCTCCGGGGGGAGGGGTAAAACGGGCCGCTCAGAGGGCAGTTTCAAGGCTTCTGGTCTGATTTGTTGGCCCATCCGCTCGGGTTCACGGTCTTGGTTTGGACCCCAGCCCCAAGGCGCGAACGCGTCAAATTGCCATGCCAGCACGCCAGCGTTGAGCAGCAGCAAAAGGCCCAAGCAATATTTCAGCATCTTGCAGTGTCCTGTGGAAGAAAGGGTCGTACGCTGAGCTCGGCGTTGTGGATTTCTTGCACGCCCAACTCGGTTTGCAATCGTAACGCACCCCCCGGCCCCACCCCCAAGGCCACACCATGCTGGCCATCACTGGTGTGCACCTGCCGACCTTGCAGCGCATCACGCGCTGCAAAGCGGCTTTGCAAGGGCGCGAAACCCAGCGCCTCAAACGCCAACAAAGTCTGGATCAATGGCCACGCCACACGCGCCAAAGCCTCGGGTGCCGTCAACTGGGGCAGCAGTTCAACCAGGGCCGCAGGGGGCGTGCTCAGGCCCAGCTCTGCGCGCGGGCGGATGTTCAGACCCACCCCCACCACCACTTGGCTGCGCCCACCCATGCTGGCCGCCTCCACCAAAATACCGCCCAACTTGCGGTCTTCAAACCACAAATCATTCGGCCATTTCAAGCGCACATCGGGGTGCAGGCTTTCGGCCAAGCTCAAACCCACGGCCAAAGACAGGCCGGACCAGTCTTGCGGGCGCAAAGCCAGGCTGATTGAGAAAGTGAGCGAGTCACCGGCTTGGCTTTGCCAGACACGGCCTTGACGGCCCCGCCCCGCCGTTTGACGCTCGGCCACCAGCAAGGTGGCTTCGTGCTGCCCTGAGCGGGCTCTGCGCATGAGTTCGCTGTTGCTCGAATCGATTTCGGGCAGCACCTCGACGGTGAAGTCAGGCAACAGGGGATACACCTGCTCCCAGATCGTTTCGGCGGGCCAGTGGGTCATGGGTAGATGCATTCTTGCAAGCGTGACAGAGGTGGACGTCGGTCTTTATGGACTTGAGTCATTGTGGGCTTGGGTCTTTGTGGGCTTGGGTCTTTGTGGGCTTGGGTCATTGTTGACTTGGGTCATTGTTGACTTGGCTCTTTGTGGGCTTGGGTCTTTGTGGGCTTGGGTCTTTGTGGGCTTGGGTCTTTGTGGGAGCGGTCTCTGACCGCGAATAAAGCCATTTCAAAACCGATCGCGGTCAGAGACCGCTCCTACAAAAAGATCGCGGTCAGAGACCGCTCCTACAGAAAATCGCGGTCAGAGACCGCTCCTACAGAAAATCGCAGCGCATGCCGGGTTGGACTTACTTTTTCTTTTTCTGGCCGGGCGTCTTGGGCGTGGCCGGGCGACGCTTGGGCGACAGCAGCGTGCCCCTGCAATTGGCGCTGCCGCACCAGCAGGGGTATTCGGCTTTGAGCTTCTTGGTGTAGGGCTCGTCAATGATCAGGCCGTAGTCGTAATTGAGCTCTTGGCCAGCGGCAATGTTGCGCAGCGCCTTGATGAAGATGCGCTCATTGTCCTCGTCGGCCTCGCAGTTGGGGTCGCAGCTGTGGTTGATCCAGCGTGAGGAGTTGCCGCCGTGCAAGGCGTCGATCACCCGGTCTTCGTTCACATGGAAGTAAAAGGTGTGGTTCGGGTCTTCGGGGTTGTGCGGGTGGCGCTCTTGCGCCTCGTCCCAGCTGATGACTTCGCCCACGTACTCGATCAGGGTTTCGCCTTCGGCCAGGTCTTGCAGCGCAAACACGCCTTTGCCGTGCACACCAGAGCGGCGCACCTGAATGCGTTTGCCGGACTTTTGAGAAACAACGGGGCGGATGATGGAAACGGGGGTTTTGGCCACGGCGTCAAAAAATTTGTTATGGTGAATTCATGTGGGCGCGTGCGTGAGCGCGTGCCCGGGCGCGTGCGCACACGCGAGACAACGGATTGTAATGACATGAAGACACTGGTAATTGCAGAGAAGCCTTCGGTGGCCCAAGACATCGTCAAAGCCTTGACCCCGACCACGGGCAAGTTTGAAAAACACGACGACCATTTCGAGAACGACACCTACGTCGTGACCAGTGCCGTGGGCCATTTGGTGGAGATCCAAGCGCCCGAGCAATACGACGTGAAGCGCGGCAAGTGGAGCTTTGCCAATCTGCCGGTGATACCGCCGCACTTTGACTTGAAACCGGTGGACAAAACCAAGAGCCGCTTGAGCGCCGTGGTCCGGCAGGCCAAACGCAAAGACGTGGGCGCCCTGATCAACGCCTGTGACGCGGGCCGCGAGGGCGAGTTGATCTTTCGCCTGATCGAGCAATACGCTGGCGGCAGCAAGACCCTGGACAAGCCGGTGCAGCGCTTGTGGCTGCAGTCCATGACGCCCCAAGCGATTCGCGACGGCTTTGGCAAGCTGCGCAGCAACCAGCAGATGCAGGGCCTGGCCGACGCCGCGCGCAGCCGCTCGGAGGCCGATTGGCTGGTGGGCATCAATGGCACGCGTGCCATGACCGCCTTCAACTCGCGTGACGGCGGCTTCTTTTTGACCACGGTGGGCCGAGTGCAGACCCCCACGCTGGCCGTGGTGGTGGAGCGCGAAGAACAAATTCGCAAGTTTGTCAGCCGCGACTATTGGGAAATCCATGCCGACTTCGCTGCGGCAGCGGGCACGTATCCGGGCAAGTGGTTCGACCCCAAGTGGCGCAAAGAAGAAGACGCCGAGAAGAAAGCCGACCGCCAATGGACCGCGCAAGAGGCCCAAGCCATCGTGAATGCGGTGCGCGGCAAAACAGCCAGCGTGACCGAAGAGGCCACACCCACCACCCAAGCCAGCCCCGGCCTGTTTGACCTGACCAGCTTGCAGCGCGAGGCCAACGGCAAGTTCGGCTTTTCGGCCAAGACCACGCTGGCGCTGGCGCAAAGCCTGTACGAACGCCACAAGGCCCTGACCTACCCGCGTACCGACTCGCGCCACCTGCCCGAAGACTATGTGCCCGTGGCCAAGCAAACCTTCGAGATGTTGGCCGACAGTGGCATGCGCCACCTGGCGCCGCACGCGCTCACCGCGCTGAACAACAACTACGTGCGCAAACTCCCGCGTGTGTTTGACAACAAAAAGGTCTCAGACCACTTCGCCATCATCCCCACGCTGCAAGCGCCCAGCGGCCTGTCGGATGCCGAGCAAAAGCTGTACGACCTGGTGGTGCGCCGCTTCATGGCGGTGTTCTTCCCCAGCGCCGAATACCAAGTGACCACCCGCATCAGCGTGGCCGCCGGTCACAGCTTCAAAACCGTGGGCAAGGTGCTGGTCAAGCCCAGCTGGCTGGCCATTTATGGCAAAGAAGCGGCAGCCGAGGTGGAAGAGGCCAAAGACGGCGACAAGGGCCAAAACCTGGTGCCGGTCAAACCAGGCGAACAAGTGGGTGTGGAATCGGTCGAGGCCAAGGGCCTGAAAACCCGCCCCCCGGCCCGCTACTCCGAAGCCACGCTGCTGGGCGCCATGGAGGGCGCGGGCAAGATGGTCGACGACGACGAGCTGCGCGAAGCCATGCAAGAAAAAGGCTTGGGCACGCCCGCGACCCGCGCCGCCACGATTGAAGGCCTGATCAACGAAAAATACATGCTGCGCGAAGGCCGCGAGATGATCCCGACGGCCAAGGCCTTCCAGCTCATGACGCTGCTGCGCGGCCTGCAGGTGGAAGAACTGTCCAAGCCCGAACTCACCGGCGAGTGGGAATACAAGCTGGCGCAAATGGAGCAAGGCAAATTGAGCCGCGCCACCTTCATGGCCGAGATCGCGGCCATGACCGAGCACATCGTCAGGAAGGCCAAAGAGTACGACCGCGACACCGTGCCCGGTGATTACGCGACGCTGGCCGCGCCCTGCCCCAACTGTGGTGGTGTGGTGAAAGAAAACTACAGGCGCTACACCTGCACCGGGGCCGATGGCGTGAGCGACGGCTGCGGCTTTTCGTTTGGCAAATCGCCCGCTGGCCGCACCTTTGAACAGGTCGAGGTGGAGCAGTTCATGCGCGACAAGAAAATCGGCCCCCTGGACGGTTTCCGTTCCAAAGCCGGTTGGCCGTTTGTGGCCGAGATGGCGCTCAAGTTCAACGAAGAAGAAAAGAACTGGAAGCTGGAGTTCGATTTCGGGGACGACAAGAAAAACGAAGAAAGCGGCGAGATCGTCGAGTTCAGCGATGAGTCCCTGGGCGTGTGCCCCAAGTGCGGCAGCGCGGTGCACGAGCACGGCAGCAACTACCTGTGCAGCAAGGCCGTGCCCACCACAGCGCAAGCCACGCCCAGCTGCGATTTCAAAAGCGGCAAGATCATCTTGCAGCAGCCGGTGGAGCGCGCGCAAATCGTCAAGTTGCTGGCCACGGGCAAGACCGACTTGCTGGACAAATTCATCAGCAACCGCACCCGCCGCGCCTTCAAGGCCATGCTGGCCTGGAACCCGGAAGAGGGCAAGGTGACGTTTGAATTTGCGCCCCGCGAAGGCGGCAAAAAATACCCACCACGCAAAACCGCCACCACCAAGACGCCGTTTGGCAAAGTCGCGGCGAAAAAGACGCCTGCCAAATCTGCGGCGGGTAAAACGGCGGCAGGTAAAACCGTGAAAGCCCCAGCCGCGAAAAAAGTCGCCAAAACGACGGCTGAAAAAGCCCCGCGCAAAGCCGCCGTGGGCACGCTCCGGCCCAGCTCGGCGCTGATGGCGGTGATCGGCGACGGTGCCTATGCCCGCACCGAGGTGGTCAAGAAAATCTGGGACTACATCAAGGCCCACAACCTGCAAGACCCGGCCGACAAGCGCTCCATCAAAGCCGACGGCAAGTTGCAAGCGGTGTTTGGCAAAGACAGTGCCACCATGTTCGAGCTGGCCGGGATCATTGGCAAGCACCTGAGCTGAGCGCCGCTATTGGCCGGGCCGCAACAGCCCAAAGCCAATGCTGCAGTGCACAATGGGACTTGTTTCTCATTCACACTGCCCATGCCACGCACCACACGACCTCGCACCACACGCCCACGCACCGCCGCTGACCGAGGCCGATCAAAACGGCTGCAGCTCGACCTGGCGCTGCAAGGGGGCGGCTCGCATGGGGCTTTCACTTGGGGCGTGCTCGACCGCTTGCTGCAAGAAGAGTGGCTGGAGATCGCGGCCATCAGCGGCACCAGCGCCGGGGCCATGAATGCGGTGGCCGTGGCCTCGGGCTTGATGCAAGGTGGGCGCGAGGGCGCACGCGCCAACTTGCACCGTTTTTGGCAGCGTGTGGCCGAGTTGTCACCGTTTCACCACATCCAAAGCGGTCCTTTGGGCAGCTTGGCAACGCCTTTGGCCGGTCCCGTCAGCGCTTGGCTGAGCCCATGGACCGAGCCCTGGCAACAAGCCCTCAACGCTTGGGGCAGCCAATTTTCACCCTACCAACTCAACCCCCTGAACCTGAACCCCTTGCGTCAAATTTTGCTCGACACGGTGGATTTCGAAAGCGTGGGTCGCTGCGACAAAACCCGACTCTTCATCGCCGCCACCCAAGTGCGCACGGGCAGCTTGAAGGTGTTTGAACAATGCAATCTGACCCCCGACATGGTGCTGGCCTCGGCCTGTTTGCCACTGCTGTTTCAGGCCGTAGAGATCGACGGCGAAGACTATTGGGACGGCGGCTATGCGGGCAACCCCTCGCTCATGCCGCTGATCATCCAAAGCCCGGCCAACGACTTGTTGTTGGTGCAAATCAACCCCATTGAGCGCGACGAGCGGCCCACCAGCGCCAGCGACATCTTGGACCGCATCAGCGAGGTGACCTTCAACGCCAGCTTGCTCAAAGAGATGCGCTCGATTGCGCTGCTTCAGCAAATGATTGCCGACGAAGGACGGCCGGGCCACCACTACCGCAACCCCTTGTTTCAGCGCGTGGCGGCCTTGCGCGTGCACCAAATCGATGGCGGTGCCTCACTGGCACCGCTGGGCCCGACCAGCAAGAGCAACACGCAGTGGGCCTTTTTGCAGCAACTGCACGCGCTGGGTCGCGCATCGGCCGAGCAGTGGCTGGCCGCGCACGCCCAAGACCTGGGCCAGCGCAGCAGCTGGGACCTGCACCAGGTGCTCGCACCATGAGCCTGTTGGGCATTGTGTAGGCGCTGGTGCTGCTCATGGCGCTGGCCTACCGGGGTGTGAGCGTCTTGCTGTTGGCCCCCTTGATGGCTTTGCTGGCCGCATTGTTCAGCCCCGGGGTGCCGCTGCTGGCCAGTTACACGCAGGTTTTCATGCCCGCGCTGGGGGCCTTTGTGGTGGCTTTTTTCCCGCTGTTTTTACTGGGCGCGGTGTTTGGCAAGCTGACGGAAGACTCGGGCGCAGCGCGCGTGATCGCCCAGGCCATCGTGGCCAAGCTGGGTGCCCAGCACGCCATTTTGGCCATCGTGCTGGCCTGTGCGGTGCTCACCTATGGCGGCGTGTCGCTGTTTGTCGTGGCCTTTGCGGTCTACCCCATGGCCTCGGCTTTGTTCAGCGAGGTCGATCTGCCCAAACGCCTGATCCCGGGCAGCATCGCGCTGGGCGCTTTCACCTTCACCATGACGGCGTTGCCGGGCACACCGGCCATTCAAAACGCCATCCCCATGCCTTACTTTGGCACCACGCCTTTTGCCGCGCCCGGCTTGGGCCTGATCGGCGGCGCGGTCATGCTGGTGCTGGGCACGCTGTGGCTGGTGCGCCGCGCTGCGTCTGCCGCTGCGCAGGGCGAGGGCTATGGCGCACACGCGCAAACCCTCAGCCCCCAAGAGCCCATGCAGCACAGTTTGAGCCCAAGCTTGCCCCAAGCTGCGGCAGGGGCACCGCGCCGCCCTGCCCCAGCACCCCAGCACCCCAGCACCCCAGCACCCCAGCACCCCAGCACGCCCTGGCCCGCGCCCTGGCCCCGGTGGTCACGGTGATTGTGCTGAACTACCTGCTGGCCACTTGGCTGCTGCCCGCGCTGGACACCGGCTACCTGGCCGACCCCCAATTTGGTGCGACCACCATCGACAAAGTGCGCGGCCTCTGGGCTGTGACACTGGCGCTGAGCGCAGCCATTGCCCTGTTGATGAGCTTGCAAGGGCCCCAGCTGCCCCGCCTGTCGCAAAGCCTGGAGCAAGGCGCGACCAGCTCGGTCATGCCGCTGCTCAACACCGCGTCGCAGGTTGGTTTTGGCGCGGTCATCGCCTCGCTGGCGGGCTTTGCCCTGCTGCGCGACTGGGTGCTCACCATCACGCCCGACAACCCCTTGGTCTCGGTCTCGATAGCGGTGAACTTGCTGGCGGGCATCACCGGGTCGGCCTCGGGCGGCATGAGCATCGCCTTGCAAACCTTGGGCGAGACTTGGTTGGCCATGGGCCAGGCCGCAGGCATCGCGCCCGAGCTGCTGCACCGCGTCACCGCCATCGCCACGGGCGGGCTCGACGCGCTGCCGCACAACGGCGCGGTCATCACGCTGCTGGGCATTTGCGGCCTGAGCCACCGCCAGTCGTATGCCGACATTTTTGTCGTGGCCGTGGCCATACCGGTGCTGGCCTTGGTGGTGGTCACGCTGGGCAGTGCGTTCGGGGCGTTTTGAGTGTCAAAGCCGTATGGCTTGGAGCGTTTGAGCCACCTCGACCACGCTGGAAAAGGCGGTAGCCGACAAAGCGGCAGCTGAAAAGGAATGCCAGCAAAAACTCGCCGAGCAAAAGCGGGATCAGCAACGCGAGGTCGAAGAGAAACAGGACAGCGCCATGGCCGCGCGACACCGACGGCAAGCTGCCCTCGGCCCTCACCATCGGCTTGCGCCCGCAGGACTGATTTTTTCGCAGGGCCGCTTATCGGGGCACTGCGTGCTGGCGGATCCAGGCGGCGAAAGTGCTTTCCGATATGTCGCTGGACGCCAGACCCAATACATGCAAAGTGGCATCGGCCTGTGTGGCCTGCAAGCGGTACCCGTTGAGGTACAGGAACAGGCCGACGGCCAAAAACGCCGCCCGTTTGTTGCCATCAACAAAGGGGTGGTTCTTGGCCAGCCCACTGGCATAACTCGCCGCCAGATCAGCGAAGTCAGGTTCACCGTAGGCGACCAGATTCAGCGGTCTGCCCAGCGCCGATTCCAGCAAGCCTGCATCGCGCAGACCTGAACGCCCACCATGCTCGGCCAGACTTTCGTCGTGCAAAAGTTGCAGGGCCGCTTGGTCGATCCAGCGCCAGCTCATTTGGCCAGCTGGTGAAAGGTGTCGCGGAAATCGCGCATGAACGCACGGCCGGCTTGGATCTGCTCGTCAAGCGCCGGGTCGTACGGGGTGAGCACCAGGCCCTCGGGCGTTTCGGTCATGAAAACCGATTGCCCTTTTTCCAGTCGCAGGCGGGAAAGCGCTTCCTTGGGCAGGATCACGCCCACCGAATTGCCGATCTGGGTGAGCTTGAGTGTGTGCATGGTGAGACTCCGGTTGCGTTATAACAACCGTAATACTAAACCCCCATGCCCCCGCTGGCAAGTGTCCAGCGCCGTCAGGGACGTTTTCAGTCGAACACGGTCTCGGCGCGTTGCTCGTGGGCCTGCACCGTCCAGGGTGCCAGCGCCGCGTCGGTGGGGAAAAACAGGGCGCGGCCGGGCTGGGCCAGTGCCTGCACGATGATGGGCTCGTCGTCCTTGAGCAGGCTGCGGTTGCTGTGGATGAGGTTTTCATCGGCACTGACCTAGAGCACCCCGGTCCTGTTGTCCAGCTGGAACAGCGCGAGCTTGCCGCGCTGGCCATTGGGGTGCGCCGAGCGCTTGGGCTGCACGGGCTGGCTGGGTGCACCGAACGTGGCCACACCCATGGCCTCCAGCGCTGCGGGCACACCGCCTGGCGCGGGCTGTGCCGTGCCCATGCCCGCGCCTGCGGTTTGGCCTGCAGCCAGTGCAGCGGGCTCGCGCAAAGCTGTGGGCAAAGATGCCGCATTCCAGGTATTTGGCAAACGCTTGGCGTAGACAGGGCCTGGGGCTGCGGTGGTCGCCTTGTCCGTCGAATTGCCCAGCGCTGGCCAGGTCAAGCCAGGTCTCTCCATCAGTGTGCGCCCGCCATGGGCCTGCGCGCTGGTGTCGGCCAAGTTCATCATTGACACGTTGCGCGCGCCCGGTGCCTTCAGAGCCAAAAGAAAGGGCGCAGCGTCCGTGTGCCGCTGCGCCCTGGGAGACCGGTTAAGGGGGATGGTCACCCCGGTTTTCGAACCGATCAGCGTTCGCCGTCGCCCAACACCAGGCCTTCACGGCGCGGATCGGCGCCGCCTTGCAGCAGGTTCTTGCCGTCCACATTCACCCGCAAAATGGTGGAGGTGCCGCTCGATTGAGCGCTCACCGAAACGGTGTGGCCCAGGTTGCGCAGGCCAATCACCAGCGCGTCGTTGTTGCCGCTGTTGCTTGCATCGATGTTCGGATGCTCACCGCCAATGCCGGTTGTGGCGCTGTTTGACGAACCAAAGTTGGTCAAGGCCGTGGCTTGCTGCGCGTCCAGACCCCAATCGACAACACCGATCACTGTCTTGGTCACGTACTGAATGATGTTGGCACCGCCCGGGGAACCGGTGGCCATCAGCAGGCTGTCGATAGAACCGTCGGACGCCCGCTTGAACACCATCGTGGGCGCCATGGAACTGCGTGGGCGTTTGTTGCCTTGGACCCGGTTTGCAATGGGGCCACTGGCGTCGCTCGGCGTGGACGAAAAGTCGGTCAGCTCGTTGTTCAGCAAAAAGCCGCGCACAAAGCGAAACGCGCCCATGCCACTCTCGATGGTGGTGGTCATGGACACCACATTGCCCTTGGCATCCACAATGGACACATGCGAGGTGCCCTTGCCTTCCTGCGCGCTCTGGCCCATGGCCATCGCATTGGCGAAGCTGCCCGGCTGGGCCACGCCCATGCTCTGGTCAAAGCGGATCAGGTTGGCGCGGCTGCGCAGGTAGTCCTTGTCGAGCATGCTGGAGACGCCATTGCCCGGCAATGGCACGAAGTCGGTGTCGGCCACGTACTTGTTGCGGTCGGCGTAGGCAAGGCGCTGCGCTTCGCTGATGAGGTGAACACCCAGGACGCTGGGCTTGCCGCCGTAGAGGTCCACGTTGGTCGGGCCAAAGGTGTTTATGGAGAAGTTTTCCAGAATGCCCAGTGTTTGCGACACCGCGATGGCGCCCGATGACGGTGGACCCATGCCGCAGACCTTGTACGCACGGTAGTCGATACACACCGGATCGCGCTTCTTGACGGTGTAGCCGCTCAGGTCGGCCAGCGTGGTGGCACCAGGGGTGAGTGCGGAGCCCGGTGTGGCTGCATTTGGGCCGGCCGCGGTGCGACCGATTTCGTCAACAATGTCTTGCGCGATCGCACCGGTGTAGAACCCGTTGGCGCCTTGACTGGCGATGGTGTTCAGCGTGGCGGCGTAGTCGGGGTTCTTGATCGTGGTGCCCAAGGCGCGCGACGTGAGGTCGGCATTCAGAAAATAGGCAACGGCATCAGGGTCTTGCAGCAAGTCGTTGCGCGCGCCGGCAATGGCATCGGCCATGCGACCGCTGATAGGGAAGCCGTCGGTGGCGAGCTTCACACCCGAATCAAACAGCCCAGCCCATGGCTTGACCCCATGGTCTTTGTGGAGCACTTCCAGCACACGCACCGTGCCTGGCGTGCCGATCGCACGGCCGCTGCGCCGGGCGTTGGGCAGTGGCGAAGTTTGCTCGGTAGCGCTGATAAAGCGCAGGTAATCTTCGGTCGCGGCAGCGGGGGCGGTTTCGCGCCCGTCGTAGGTTTGCACGGTTTTGCTGGCCGCGTCGTAATGCACCACAAACGCACCGCCGCCAATGCCGGAAGACTGCGGCTCCACCAAGCCCAACACCATCTGCACCGCCACCGCCGCATCGGCGGCTGAACCACCCGCTTTCAGCACATCGCAGCCCGCTTTGGTGGCCAGCGGGTTGGCGGTGACGACCATGTAGTTTTTGGACAGCACCGGCTTCATGCCCAGGCGAAAGCCAGACGAAGGCTCGGGCAAAGCCGGGTCGCCCGGCAAGCCAGAGCCGACCACCACCGAACCGGTGTCCGATGGCGCTTCGCAGGCGGTGGATACGGGGACGAGCGATGGTGCCGGTACGGAGCTGCCGCCGCAAGCCACCAGCAGGCCGGCACAGAGAACCGTCATCGGCAAGGCAACGGCGCGCCGATAGACGGGCAGGCTGCTGAGTGGATGGAATTGTGACTTCATCTGGCTTCCTTGAATTTTGCTTAGGCATCAAATGTAAAACATTCATATTCATACAGCAAGCATTGGTGGTCGTTTGATATCTGAATAAGTGATCTCAGTAGTGTCCGGTTAAAAAGTGAATAAATTCAACTGCTTAGCGCAGTCAGGTGGTGCGGTTGTGTGAGCATCTGTCCGCAAGGCGCATGAAATCGACGTTTTCTCGAAAAAAGACACCGACAAAATCTGTAGGCAAGTGCAGCCAGTCGGCCTGAGAAATTTCGGTTTGCACATTTTGTGGCAGTGACGCACGCAGCCCTGCCTCGCAGTGTCAAACCGCTGTCGTCTTCCCTTGCTAACTGGCGCGCTGATCGACCTCAACGTCCGGCACTGGTTGGCCCGCCTCGTCCCAACCTGGCTCCACCTCGGCACCATCGCCCATCGACACATCGCACCCGTCCCAAAGAGGTGGCCCGCGTACTGGCGCAATTCGCGGTGGCTCAGTCTGCGCGCCGATGTGCGCCAAAATCTGGCGTATGTCCGCGCTGTAGGTGATGCAAGCGATCACGCGCATCTGGCCGCCGCAGACCGGGCACCACAGCGGCAACACCTCGTCGATGCGGGCGATCAGCGCCGCCCACAGAGAGTGCGTCGGGGCGCTCGGGTGGCACGTCATCTAGCAACTCAGCCCAAGTTCGATGGCCTTGAAGTCGTGCGGGTAGTGGTTCGTGGCAAGAAGCTGCGGCAAGCCGCGCCGCCGGTTGCCGCTGAGCTTGAGCGCTTACAGCGTGTCGGCCAAGGCAAAAACTTCGTGCGGCAGTTCGGTCAGGCCGCAAGACAAATCGAGGCGGTGCGTGCCCGCCAGTAGGCCGCTGCGCAGTTGTTCAAGGGTGTGCTTGGGTGTGGGTGTGGGTGTGGGTGTGGGTGTGGGTGTGGGTGTGGGTGTGGGTGTGGGTGTGGGTGTGGGTGTGGGTGCGGGTGCGGGTGCGGGTCGGTGCTGGCTGATCCTTTTCGGATCAACGCGCGACCGACCCTTTCACCCCGCCCGTTTCAGCGCAAGTGGTGCACCGGTGCTGGCTGGTACACGGGGGTGTCCAGGCCTTCGTAGCGCGCTTTGATTTGCAGCGACAAAAACTGGGAGTAGTGACGGCTTTGGTGCAGGTTGCCGCCATGAATCCACAGCTGCTTTTGCTGGGTGGGTTTCCACATGTTGCGCAGCTCGCCCTCCCAGGGCCCGGGGTCTTTGGTGGTGCCCGAGCCCAAGCCCCAGACCTTGCCCACGCGGTCGGCCACCTCGGGGGAGATCAGGTCGGCCAACCAGTGGTTCATCGAGCCGTATCCCGTGGCGTACACCAACAAATCGGCCTCCAGCTCGGTGCCATCGGTCAGGGTCACGCTCTTGGGGTGGATGCGCTCGATGTTGTTGTGGCTTTTCAGCTTGATGCTGCCGTTGGCCACCAACTCGCTTGCGCCCACATCGATGTAATAGCCCGAGCCTCGGCGCAGGTACTTCATGAACAGGCCCGAGCCGTCGTCGCCAAAATCCAGCATGAAGCCTGCTTTTTCCAGGCGCTCAAACAGGTCGGCATCGCGCCGCTTCATTTCCTCGTACACCGGAATGTGGAAGCCGTGCATGATTTGATAGGGCACGCTGGCAAACACCAGATCGGCTTTGTGGTGGTCAATGCCGGCTTGCACCGCCTCTTCGCTGTAGAGCCCGCCCAGTGCCAACTCCATCAGTGATTTGGAGGGGGCAATGTGGGTGCTGCTGCGCTGCACCATGGTCACATCGACGCCGTTTTCCCACAGGGCGGCGCAGATGTCGTGCGCCGAATTGTTGGAGCCCAGCACCACCGCTTTTTTGCCTTTGTAGGCTTCGGGTCCAGGGTGTTTGCTCGAGTGGTGTTGATCGCCCTCGAAGTTTTCGGCACCCGCAATTTTGGGCACGTTGGCATAGCCCGACACGCCCAGCGCAAACACCAGTTCTTTGGGGCGCAACACCACCTCTTGGCCAGCACGGTTGACCACCACTTCCCACTCGCCCTTGGCCTCGTTGAACGTGGCCTTTTGGGCGGTGGTGGATCCCCAGTAGTTGATCTCCATGACCTTGGTGTACATCTCCAGCCAGTCACCCAGCTTGTCTTTGGGCGCAAACACCGGCCAGTCGTCGGGAAACGGCATGTAAGGCAGGTGGTCGTACCAAACTGGGTCGTGCAGGCACAGGGTTTTGTAGCGCTTGCGCCAGCTGTCACCGGCTTTTTCGTTGCGTTCGACCAAGATGGTGGGCACGCCCAGGCGGCGCAGCCGCGCGGCCAACATGATGCCGCCTTGCCCGCCGCCGATGATCACCGTGTGCGGTTGCTCCTCATAGCCCAGTCGTGCCTCCTCTTGTTGACGACGCTCCAGCCAGCTTTGACGCCCCTTGTGTGCACCGTGTTCGGCCCCTTGTATGCGTTGCGGCCCCTTCTTTTCTTCAAACCCTTTGAGCTCGACCATGGTGGTCAGCAGCGTCCAGGCCCGGTCGCCTTGGGCCGTGGCCTTGAGCCTAAGATGGCCTCTGCCCCGGGCCACAGCGGTTTCAAAGGTGAACCACGCATCGACCACCCCATCGGCCTCGGTCGCCTCGCCCTCCAACTGCCATTGGGCAGGCTTGACATCGGCCAAGCGCGCTTGCAGCATGGCCTCGATGGCACTTTGCCCCGCTTGGGTGGTGATGTTCCAGGTGAAAGACACCAAGTCACGCCAATAGCAATCGGTGTCAAACAAGGCGGCCGCTTGTGCTGCTTGACCTTGGCGCATGGCCTGTTCAAAGGCCGACAGCCAAGCCTGTGCGCGCTGTGATGGGGTGTTATCTCGCATGTGTTGCTCTCCTGATGTTGCCGTACTCGACGCGGTGCGGTGCACTGTGACATTCAAGGGCCGTGCCAGTTGGACCCTCAAGCGCAAGTCCTTGTCAGTCCACAAGAAAACCCAAGCTGCCCGGGCGCTGTCCGGGGATTACCCGGATGTCACAAGGCTTCACCTGTCACGCCTGGGCATGTGACAGGTGTCACACGCTGTACAGCCGGTGTTCCATGGCCCACCGGCCGCCCCCAGCCGTTTGGTCGCCCTCAATCAGCTTGGCGGTGCGGCGCCACAATGCCCGCGCGCTTCATCCGCCGGTACAGCGTCATGCGTGAGACATTCAAGCTGCGGGCCACGGCGCTCACGTTCCAGTGCGACTGCCGCAGTGCCTGCCATAAATCGGCATCGGGGCCCTTGGCCCCGGCTGCCTCAGGCACGCTGTAGGGCGATGCGACAGGGGCATCCGGGCTGCCCAGAAGTTCTGGCAAATCGTCCAAGCCCAGTGTGTCTTGGCGGCCCATGCTGCAGGCGTAATCGAGCGCATTGCGCAGCTCGCGCAGATTGCCCGGCCAGTCGTGCTGCAACAAGCGCTGGCGGGCCTCGGGGCTCAGGGCGCGCCCGGGCAACATGCGGTCGATCATGGCGCTCAGATCGGCCCGCTCGCGCAAGGGGGGCAAGCTGATGTGCGCCCCGTTCAGGCGGTAATACAGGTCGTCCCGAAAACGCCCGGCGCGCACCCAAGCCTCCAGGGGGGCATGGGTGGCGGCGATCACCCGCACATTCACCGGCAAGGCCCGTGTGGCCCCTACAGGCAAAACCTCGCGCTCAGACAGCACGCGCAGCAAGCGCGCTTGCAAGGCCAGGGGCATGTCGCCGATTTCATCCAGGAACAAGGTGCCCCCGTCGGCTTCAGGGATCAGGCCGCGTTTGCCTTTGGGCGAAGCACCGGAAAAGCTGCCCGGCAAGTGGCCAAACAATTCGCTCTCGATCAGCGATTCGGGAATGGCAGCGCAGTTGACCGCCACAAAGGGGCACTGCCTGCGCTCGCTGCTGGCGTGCACCGCCTTGGCAAAATACTCCTTGCCCGAGCCGGTTTCGCCCGTGATCAGCAAGCTGATGGGCGAGTTGACCAGCCGCGCGACGCGCTCGATTTGCCGCTCCAAAGCGGGGTCGCCCGCCGACAGGGCCAGCAAAGCGGGGGGCACGGCCGTGTCGCGTTGGCCATGGCTGGCGGGCAGCTTGGGCGGTGGGGTGGCCGACAAAAACAAGAGCTGCCGACCACTGGCGTGCAACACCGCACGCTGATCGGAGGGCCGGGTTTGCACAAAGCGCCCCAGATCGGCAAAGGGCAAATCAAACAAGCGCTCGATGCGTGCGCCCAGCAAAGGCTGCTGCACATCGGTTTGCAAACCCAGTTGCGCGCGGCGGTTGTGGCCCACCACGCGGCCGCTGCTGTCCAGCGCCAGCAGGTACTCGGGCTGCACATCCAGAAACTGCGGCGCACTGGACAGACGCAAAATCCAGTCGCGCCGGTGCCGGTACAAAAATGCGGCGTTTTCGATGTCGTGGGCAGACATCTGCACCAGTTGCAAGGCCAGGTGCTGGCTCGACTTGGGCTGCGCCGAACTGAGCTGCGAGATGTCGAGCACCGCGCTGAGCTGGCCCCGGCTGTCGTACACCGGTGCCGAGGTGCAGGTCAAGGGGATGTGGGTGGCATCGAAGTGGTCGTCCAGGTGCACCGTGAGGGCCTGACCCGTGCTGATGCACGTGCCCACGCCGCAAGTGCCCGCGTGCTGCTCGCTCCAGTCGGCCCCCAAATACAGGCCCGCCTTGCGCAAGCTGGGCTCGAACACCAAGTCACCCAAAAAATCCACCGTCACCCCTTGGGCATCGGTGAGCAAGACCACATAACCGAGCCCTGCCACTTTGGCGTAAAGCGTCTCCAGGCCGTGCCGGGCGATGTGCAAAAACGCCTCCATCTGGTCTTGGTGCTCACGCAAGCGGGCGTGCGGCAAAATGATGGCCTCTTGCATGCGGGTGGGGTCAAGCTGGTGCTCGTGCACACAACGAAACCAAGAGTCGCGGATCAGCTGTTCATGGCGCGGGACGGCCGCAGCTGCGCCGTGGGTGGCCACGTTGACCACGTTGGCAATGTGCTCGTGCTGAGAGGTGTTCATGGGCAGGCCGTCCGTCAAAAGAACAGCCGCTCACTTTGTAGGGGCTTGCGCAAGCTGTCAAGACCACGTTTTCCCGCTGAGCCTGGCGACCCATTTCTTGACTTTGAGTCTTGGCTTTGAATCTTGGCTTTGAATCTTGGCTTTGAAGCCAGCTTGAGCGTGCCATCCCCTGCTTGCCCCCTGCTTGCCCTCTTCTTGCAGCCTACTTGCCCACTGCTTGCCCTCTTCTTGCAGCTTACTTGCCCCCTGCTGGGCCAGACACCACACGCGCCATCTCCAGGCACTTGTTGGCATAACCCCACTCGTTGTCGTACCAGGCCATGACCTTGACGAAGCTGCTGTCCAGCGCCATGCCCGCGTCGGCGTCGAACACGCTGGTACACACCTCGCCCCGGAAATCGGTGGACACCACCTTGGCCTCGGTGTAGCCCAACACGCCTTTT
>NZ_JBIKIL010000019.1:0-39765 GCF_044361645.1 Limnohabitans sp.
CCGCTTGCCCCAAGGCGCGGGCCATGGCCGCTTGCAGTTGGGCGCTGTCCAGGTTGCGCCAGCGCGCCAGCACATGCTGGTCGGGGCGCAGCAAATAGGTGGTGCCAGGCTGGGCATCGTAGCGCTTGGCCATCCAGCCTTGCGTGTCCGCCAGCACTTGGAGGCCGGGCACTTGCAGGGCTTGGCGACACACGATCAAGCTGTGCACTGGCACCGCGCCGAGTTTCAGGGCTTGCAGCTTGGCCAGCGTTTGGGTATCGGGCATGGCATCAACAAAGTGCAAGGCCGCAAAACCTTTGCCGACCTGGTCGAGCAGCCAGGCGTCTTGACCAGCCACCTGCACAGGCGCGTCGTCCATGGGTGCGCCGGGCACCATATTGCCCACAAACGCGTCGGCATCGGGCGTGTTGAGCACCGAGCCGGTGAGGAAAGACGGCACCGACAAGCGGCCAGAATTGACCAGCTTGCGCGCAAACGGGTGGTGTTTGGCCAGCGCCAGCACTTGGTTGCGAAAGCATTTGCTGGTACGGCTCTTGGGTGTGATGAAGTCGGTCGAACGCGTGGAGTTCATGATGTTTTCGTCGGCGGCAAACTGGCGGTCCATCGCGTAAGTGTCGAGCAATTGTTCGCTGGCATGGCCTTGGATGACCAGGCCCAATTTCCACATCAGATCGTCGGCATCTTGAAAGCCCGAGTTGGCCCCGCGTGCGCCAAAGGGCGAGACCTGGTGCGCCGCGTCGCCTGCGAACAGCACGCGGCCGTGGCGAAAGTCGGTCATGCGGCGGCATTGAAAGGTGTAGACGCTGACCCACTCGAGCTCAAACGGCCGTTCGTCGCCCAACATGGCCTGCAGTCGCGGGATGACTTTTTCGGGCTTCTTTTCTTCTTCGGGGTCGGCGTCCCAGCCGAGCTGAAAGTCGATGCGCCAGACGTTGTTGCTTTGTTTGTGCAGCAACACGCTTTGGTTGGGGTGAAAGGGCGGGTCAAACCAGAACCAGCGCTCTGCGGGATAGTCGGCTTTCATGATCACATCAGCAATCAAAAAGCGGTCCTGGAACACGCGGCCCTCGATGTCCAGGCCCAGATGGCGGCGAACGGGGCTGCGCGCGCCATCGGCCACCACCAGCCAGTCGGCTTCGATGTCGAAGCTGCCGTCGGGCGTTTCGACCGTCAGCGCAGCGTGCGCGTCATGCGGTGTGACCGCGCTGACCTTGTGCTGCCAGCGGATGTCCGCGCCCAGCTCCAGCGCACGGGCAATCAGCATTTCCTCGATGTGGTATTGCTGCAGGTTGATCATGCCGGGGCGTTTGTGGCCCGCGTCGGGTACCAGGTTGAATTGGTAAACCTCGTCTTGCTCCAAAAAAGTGCGGCCCACGTTCCAGCTCACGCCCAATTGGCAGGCTTGATCAGCGATACCCAGTCGGTCCAAAATTTCAAGCGAACGCTTGGCGTAGCACACCGCCCGCGAGCCGACCGAGACGGTTTTGTCGTCGTCCAGCACCAGCACGGGCAGGCCTTGCAAGCGGGCGTCAATCGCAGCGGCCAGGCCCACGGGCCCTGCACCAATGACGACCAGCGGTTTGCGCTGCGGCGGTGTGGCCATCAGGTCGGCCGGCGACTTGTAGGGGTAAGTCGGGTTGACATAAGCACCCATATCACGAACTCCAAAAGGTTTGAAAAAGCAGCTTGCGATGCCCGGGTGGTAATTTACCATTGATAAATCGATTTTACTAAACGTAATTTTAGGCGTTCGGCGTTCGGCGTTTGGGGTTAAGCGTTCCGCGTCCTGGCTTGAACACCAATTCCCAAGGCCCAAGGCCTGAACGACATCTCTTTGACAGCAGCCCGCAGCACGGCCCGGTATGCTCGGGTCTGTTTTTTGTATGACAAGTCTATGAATCAGCATTTCACGCCAGTGTTCAGCGGTGCGCGTTTGTCCGACCAGGTGGCGGAGCAACTGAGCGCCGAGATCAAGCAAGGGCGACTGGCCCCCGGCGACAAACTGCCCACCGAGGCGCGCTTGGTGGAGCAGTTTCAGGTCAGCCGTACCGTGGTGCGCGAGGCGGTTTCGCGGCTCAAGTCCTTAGGTCTGCTGGAGTCGCGTCAAGGCAGCGGGGTGTTTGTGAGTGCCCAATTGCCGTTTGCGCCACTCCAATTTGAGGCCCGGCTTGCGGCATCGCAAGAGGCGGTGGTGCAGATGGTTGAGCTGCGCCGCGCTCTGGAGGCTGAGGTGGCCGCGTTGGCCGCCGAGCGACGCCGTGCCAGCGATTTGCGCGCCATGGCGCATGCCGTTCAGGCTTTGGACCGAGCCGTGCAGGCGGGTGGCGATGGCGTGGCCGAGGATGTGAAGTTTCACAGTGCCATTGCCAGGGCCGCGCGCAACCCTTTTTTGATCCAAACACTCGACTATTTGAGCCAGTTCATGCACGGCGCGACCCGGGTCACCCGCGCCAATGAGGCACGGCGCGGCGACTTTGTTGAACAAGTGCGGGCCGAGCACCAGGCCATCTTGCTGGCGGTGCAAGCGGGCATGCCCGAACAAGCCCGGCAAGCCGCTGCAGCGCACATGGGCAATGCGATCTGTCGCATCCAAAGCGCCGACCCGGCCTTTTGGCTGCAAGAGGGCGAACGGCTGGCGCAAGCCTTGGTCAAAGGGCTCAGGCGCTGAGCTGGCGACAGGCCAAGAGCGGCGAGTGAGCCTGCAGTTTTGTTGATTCACCACACACCACAAAGGACCCCCATGGACCTGCATTTGAGCGACAAACACATCCTCATCACCGGCGCCAGCAAAGGCATTGGCCTGGCCTGTGCAAAAGGCTTTTTGGCCGAGGGTGGCCGGGTGAGCCTGGTCTCGCGTGACAGCGCCAACCTGGCGCGGGCGCAGCAGCAGTTGCTGGCCGCTGACCCGGGCGCGCGCATCCACACCGTGGCGGCCAATTTGCGCGATGCCTCGGCGGCGCTGGCGGCCCTGGATTCGGCCGAAGCCGCGTTCGGCCCGGTGGATGTGCTGGTCAATTCGGCGGGGGCGGCCAAGCGCACACCTGCGCCCGAACTCACGCCCGAGGCCTTTGCCGACGCCATGCAGGCCAAGTACTTCACCACCATCCACATGCTCACGCCGTGCATCCAGCGCATGGGCGCACGCGGGCAGGGCGCGGTGGTCAATGTGGTGGGCAATGGCGGCAAGGTGGCCAGCACCATCCATTTGCCCGGTGGCGCTGCCAATGCGGCGCTGATGTTGGTGAGCGCGGGCTTTGCCGCAGCTTATGGCGCGCAAGGCATACGCGTGAACGCCGTCAACCCCGGCCTGACCTTGACCGAGCGCTTGCACGAGGGCTTTGCCGCAGACGCCCGAAGCCAAGGCCTGAGCCCCGACGAAGTCATGGCGCAAGCGGTGGCCAAGATCCCGCTGGGCCGCATGGCCGAACCCGAAGAAATCGCCAATGCGGTGCTGTTCTTGGCATCCATCCAAGCCAGCTACATCACCGGCATTTGCATGAGCATGGATGGGGCACTGAACCCGATCGTGGTGTAACGGACAGACCCGATGCACTCGTTGTGGCAAGCTTGTCGCCACCACGCAGCCTCACTTGGCTGCCCTGAACTGGACATGCCCATGAACCCCACACCCCATCCGATGAACGCGCCCAGCCAATGGGCCAGTCAAGCCACTGCGCTCAAGATGGCCGCAGGACTGTTGGCCTTGGCATTGAGCGTTTGTGCCAGCACGGGTCCGGCGCTGGCCGAACCCGTGCCTTTGCAAACCGTCCCTTCGGTCGATGTGCCACGTTACATGGGCACTTGGTACGAGATCGCCAAATACCCCAACTGGTTTCAAAACAAATGTGTCAGCAGCACCCAGGCCACCTACACGCTGCAAGCCGACGGCCGGGTGCAAGTGCGCAACCGCTGCAAAACCGACAAGGGCGAGTGGAGCGAAGCGCTGGGTGCGGCACGCCAAATCGGCGGGCCAAACTCACCCCGGCTCAAAGTGCGCTTTGCCCCCGAGTGGCTGTCCTTCATCCCTGTGGTTTGGGGCGACTACTGGATCATCGATTTGGACCCAGACTACCAGTGGGTGGTGGTGAGCGAGCCTGATCGAGCGTATTTGTGGATCTTGTCGCGCACGCCGCAGATGCCTGCAACCACCTACCAAGACTTGCTGGGCAAGCTGCACGACCGAGGCTTTGATTTGAAACGGATCGAGCCCAGTCGGCCCTGAGCGGTTGCTTGACCCGGTGTGAAAGCGCACAGGCCCCAATGCCGGAGCCAGCAGGCATTTGGCAGGTCCTTGCCATGGGGGCCGACTTTGTTGGGTCTTTTGACCAGATGGGGTGGCGCTTTCAAGGTCATTGCGCTGGCCTGTGCAAGGCGCTGGGCGCTGAACCACACTGGAGTTTTTTTCAAACTTGCAGGCCATGGTCAGACCAATATATTTCCAATTTCCCTTGCTCACCCAGCTGCAAACGCAGTTAGAAGGGCAGCTCAAAGCGCAGCTGGCGCAGCGTGTGCGGGCCATGACCGGGGCCAGCGGCCATGCGCAGGATTTTTTGCAGCCCGCAGGCGACCCCGGCCTGTTCGGACCCGACTCTGCCGCCTGGCAGGTGCACGCCCACTTTGTGGCCATGATGACCGGGGGCTTGTCTTCGTTGATGTTGCAGGCCTTGCACCCACGGGCTTTGGCTGCGGTGTGGGACCACTCCAGTTTTCGCAGCCAATTGCAGGCACGATTGGGACGCACCGCTTTGTTTGTGGCGACCACCACCTACGGCGGCACGGCCGCTGCCTTGCAGACCATTGAGCGGGTCAACCGCATCCACGCGCAGATTCGGGGCCACTTGCCCGATGGCACGCCCTATGAGGCCAACGACCCTGAGCTGATCCGCTGGGTGCACTTGGGCGAGACCACCAGCTTTTTGCGCGCCTACCAAGACCTGTCGCTGCAGCCTTTGCGCGCAGACAGGCAAGACCTGTACTTTGCCGAGATGGCGCAAATGGGCGAGCGCCTGGGCGCACACGGCCTGCCTCTGACACACCACCAGGCCCTGATGCAACTGCAGCATTACCGACCTCAATTGCGGGTTGACGAACGCACGCGAGAGACGATTGAGCTGATCGAGCACTACCCATGTGCGCCCCTAGACCGGCCCTTGGTCAGCCTGATCGTGCGGGCCGCGTTTCAGATGCTGCCCGATTGGGCCCTGGACATGCTGCAGCGCCAGCGCAGCTGCGCACTGGAACAGGCCGCGGTGCGCACCGCCTTGCAAGGCATGGGCGCCTCGCTGGTCTGGGCTTTTGCCGACACGGGCGTGGCCGCCCGCGCACGTCAGCGCATGGACCCGGCGTTCAAGGCTGCTGGAGTGTCTTGAGGTACATCACCAAAGACGCGACGCGCTGACTTGCCGACCATTCAGCAGTGGTGCTCGAATCGCCTGCTTGGGTCATGGCCCGCTCCTTGAACACTTGGCCCCACACGGGCATGTCACGGGACCCGTGCGGCCCTCTGTCTCCTGACCAACGGCCATCGATCACCTCTTTGAGCAAAGCCTGCGGAAATGGGCCCCCATAGCGATGCGCTATTTGCGTCAGATCGGCGGGCGGCTTGACCAAAAAAGAACCCACTGGCCCATCGCCCTTGGCCGATATGCCGTGGCAACTGGCGCAGTTGTCCATGTAATCGGCCCGCCCCAAGCCCGCCGAAGTCTGAGCCCAAGCCGCAGCTGTGATGCTGAGGAGGCTGGCGACCACGGCGCGCTGCATGGTGTGGCTGTTCATAGAAGCTCCCGTCGTTTTGTATGGACCTCATCATCGGCAAAGAGGCCTGTCCAAGTCTGTGCGTTGGCGTGCCCAAAGGGGTGGTCCTTGCGGGCGATGTATCGACAGCTTGCTTGGCCTGGGTCAGGGGCCAGCGGTCATCCGGCGCTGGCAGTGGACGTGTGAAAAGCGCAGCGCTGCACACGGAGTTGCGGGTCGTCGTTCGGGATGACACGCGCAGGCGGTGGTGGCAAGAGCAGTTCGGACTGAAAAGAAAAGCAAGAAAGGAGGCTTGTTTTTTGAGCGCAATATGGTCGGGCCGAGTGGGTCTGGCGCTATCCGCAGCGGGTCAATGCAGGGGCGCTCAGTTCAGCGCACCGTCGCCCCAAGCCACATCGCCCAGCCCCTGCTGCCGATGCGCCACCAACAAGGCCAAGGCTTGCTGCACACCCGCAATCTGAAGGCCAACAGGCCAACTCGGCAGTGCGGGGCCTGGCCATTGGGCGGCTTGTTCGGGCAACAGCGGCAGGTGCACAAAGCCGCTGTGCACGCCCCGTCCCGCCAGCGTGTGCTGCAGGGCATAAAACACTTGGTTGCAAACAAAGCTGCCTGCGCTTGGCGACACCGAGGCCGGAAAGCCCGCGGCCTTCAAACCCAACACCAGCGATTTGATGGGCAAAGTGCTGAAGTAAGCGGCAGGCCCCCCTGCGCTGACGGGGATATCGATGGGCTGCTGACCGGCGTTGTCGGGTATGCGGGCGTCCAGCACATTGATGGCCACACGCTCCACCGAAAAGTCGCAACGCCCCTCGGCCTGGCCCAGTGCCAACACGATGTCAGGCACGTCTGCCAAAGCTTGCTGCAATGTGGCTAGCGCTTGGGCAAACACGCAGGGCAACTGCAAGGCCGTGACCTGCGCCCCCGCCACCCACACGCCGTGCAGGGCACGCGCCACTTCCCAAGAGGGGTTGAGGCTTTGCCCGCCAAATGGTTCAAAACCCGTCAACAAGATGCGCATGGGTTGGAGCATGTGTACTTTCAAAGCCTCAGGCTGTGAACCTTGGTCTTGCGGTTTTAAGCGTGGAAGATCGACACCGTCTTGGTGTTCAGGTAAGCGTCTAAGGCCTCAGGGCCGCCCTCGGAGCCGTAGCCCGAATCTTTCATGCCGCCAAAGGGCAGCTCAGGCCAGGGCGCGGCCGGTTGGTTGACCCAGAGCATGCCCACGTCCAGGCGCTGATTTAACAGGTGCATGGTTTTCATCGAGTTGGTGAAGGCATAGCCCGCCAGGCCAAACGGCAAGCTGTTGGCCTCGGCAATGGCGTCTTCGATCTTCTCGAAACTGCGGATCGCGGCGATCGGGCCAAAGGGCTCGTGGTTCACCACGTCGGCGTTCAACGGCACATGCGACAGCACGGTGGGCGCAAAAAAGTGGCCCTGGGTGCCGATGCGCTCACCGCCGGTGAGCAGCTTGGCACCTTTGGCACGGGCGTCTTGCACGATGGCCTGCATGGCCAGCAGGCGCCGCTCGTTGGCCAAAGGCCCCATTTGGGTGCTTGCGGCCAGGCCGTCGCCCACTTGCAGGGCTTGTGCTTGTGCGGCATAACGCTGCGCAAATTCCTCGGCGATGGCGTGGTGCACCAAAAAGCGGGTGGGCGAGATGCAGACCTGGCCCGCGTTGCGGAACTTGGCCGCCCCAGCGGTCTTCAAGGCCAGGCCAATGTCGGCGTCCTCGGCCAAGATGACCGGGGCATGGCCGCCCAGCTCCATGGTGACCCGCTTCATGTGCTGGCCCGCCAAGGCCGCCAGTTGCTTGCCCACGGGGGTGGAGCCGGTGAAGGTGATCTTGCGGATCAGCGGGTGGGCGATCAGGTAGTTCGAGATCTCGGCCGGTGTGCCGTAGACCAAACCGATCACGCCCGCGGGCACGCCCGCATCGTGAAAAGCACGGATCAACTCGGCCGGGGCGGCCGGGGTTTCCTCCGGGGCTTTGACGATGATCGAGCAACCCGTGGCCAAGGCCGCCGACATCTTGCGCACCGCCTGGTTGATGGGGAAGTTCCAGGGCGTGAAGGCGGCCACAGGGCCAACGGGCAGTTTCAGCACCTGCTGCTGCACATGCACATTGCGCGGCGGCACGATGCGGCCATGCACGCGGCGGCCTTCCTCGGCAAACCACTCGATGATGTCGGCCGCCGACATGACCTCGACCTTGGCTTCGGCCAGGGGCTTGCCTTGCTCTAGCGTCAGCAGCTCGGCAATCAAAGGGGCGCGCTCGCGCATCAGCGCGGCGGCTTTGCGCAAAACAGCGCTGCGCTCGTTGGCGGGCGTGTCGCGCCAAATTTCAAAGCCCTTGTGCGCAGCCTGCGCGGCCCGCTCCAAATCGGGAATGCCCGCATGGGCCAGGCGGCCGATTTCGCTGCCGTTGGCGGGGTTGAACACGGCCAAGCTGCGGCCATCTTGCGCATCGCACCACTGGCCGTTGATGAAAAGTTGGGTGTTGGGGTAGGTCATGGGGGGTTCCAGTCAAAAAAGTCGGTAAAAGTCTGGGCCGATTGTGGCTTGAAACACAGGGCGCTGCCATCAACACCGTGACAGACGCCGCTGATGTCTTGGTGCAGGGCGCATGTCTTGTGGTGTGTCAAAGGGCCAGTCAAGGCCATGGTGTTTGTCATCACGGATTGGTTAGCTTTTTTTAGCATCCCGGTCTTTCGCCTGGGGCCGGTGCTGAGGGCTGTTTTTTGCGAAGGGCAGGGCTGGCGGTGAAGTCTGGATTTCGGTTCTTCGCCCGGGATGACGCAAAGCCGACCGGGCACACGTGGCGGCCTGACCTGGAGTGGACAGGGGCTGCACAGGTTTTTGGGTGCCGTGGTGTGCTGCCAGGCCAGCGGGGTCGCCGGGTGGACAGGGGTGCTTCAAAGTGCCGCTAAAGTGAAAGGGTTTGAAAATCAACACACTGGAGACCCCATGGCCATTTACGAATTGCGCACCTATTCTGTGATCGTCGGAAAAATGTCCGAAGTCACCTCGCACTACAAAAACGAGGGATGGCCCGTCTTGGCCAAGCACCCGCAAAAGCTGGTGGGCTATTTCACTGGCGACGTGGGTGCGATGAACGAGCTGATCCATGTCTGGAAATTCGACGACGACGCCGACCGCCGCGCCTTTTGGGCCGGGGTGTTTGCCGACCCTGAGTTCATGGCCTTTGCCGCCAAAATTCGCCCGCTGATGCGCGAGCAAAACAACAAGCTCTGCTGTCCGCGCCTTGGGGGCCACAGCCCTGAGCGTTTGGCAAGGTGCCCAAGGCGCGGCCCTTGCGTTCTGAGCTCACTGAATCAGGTAACCCCCGTCCACGGGCAGCACCACTCCCGTGATGAAGCGTGCCGCTGTGCTGGCCAAAAACAGCACCGGGTCGGCCACGTCCTCGGGTCGGCCCCAGCGGCCCAAAGGGGTGCGACCCATAATCTGTGCGCTGCGTGTGGGGTCGTCTTGCAAGGCTTGGGTCAAAGGGGTGGCGATCCAGCCCGGGGCCACCGCGTTCACCCGAATCCCGTCGACCGCATAGGCAATGGCCAGCGACTTGGTCAACTGCGCCACGCCACCTTTGCTGGCGCTGTAGCCCGGCGTCAGCCCGCCTCCAAAAAAACTCAGCATCGATGCGGTGTTGACGATGCAGCCTTGGCGTGCCTTCAGGCCCTCGCGGGCAGCGGCGCAGGTGCGCATGGTGCCGTTCAGGTTGATGTCCACAGTTTGCGCAAACACCTCGGGGTCATGCTCGATGTTGCGCTGGATGATGCCCGCGCAGTTGACCAGCACATCAAAGTCGGCAAATTCGCCCAGGTAATTTTGCACATGGGCGTTTTGCCGCACATCCAGCACATGAAACGCCACCAAACGGTTGGCTGCCAAGGATTGCGCCGCCTCGACCTCGGCCTGGGTCGCACCGGTGGCGGTGACGCTGGCCCCCGTGGCTGCAAAGGCCCGAGCAATCGCAGCGCCAATGCCGCTGGTGCCCCCGGTGATGAATACTTTTCGAGTCGTGTCCATGGCGTGCTGTCCTTGCCGAAGTTCTAAAAAACAATCCGGCGTGATGGTACCTCTAAATACCCCCTGCCTATGCAACGCCAATGTCACCCTCGAAGATGAAAAAGTCTGGGGCGTTGCCCATGGCGGGTGATGTCATCACTGCAATCGCCCACACCTTCAGCCCACCCCTTCAGCCCACCCCTTCAGCACGGCCGGCAGCACCTCGACCATGCCCTAAGGCCCGGTCAGTTCACCGGTCAAAGTCTGGCCTTGTGTCTGGCCTTGTGCTTGCAGTTGAACGGCTTGCAACAGGCCGTCGGCGTTGACGAAGCTGAAAGGCAATTGGGCACCCTCGCTGCGCGCGCCCAGCAAGGGCTGCACCTGCGTGCCCCAAGCCAAGCTGCCACCCACGCCTTGGTGCTGCGGCCTGCGCTGCCGTTTTGCAGGGCCGCGGCGCTCCAAGCCTTGGAGCGCCTACTGCCCAGCGAGCATGGCGGGAACGGTCCACAAATGGCCGGTTTGGGTGACCACGCTGGCCTTGGAGAAGTCTTCTTTGAAGATGTCGCCATGCACGATGCGCACGCGCTCGGCCACCCCGGCCCGCTGCGCGTTGCGCTGGGCCAAGCCTGCCAGGTCTTTGTTGTACTCAATGCCCATTTGGCCCAGCTTGGGGACGTAAGTTTCGGGGGGCAGGCTGGCGCAGGCTTGCAAAAGCAGCAAAAAGGCCAGGAGCAGGCTGCGTCGTGTGGTCAGCATGATTGGGGCCGCTGGGCTTAGGGTCAGGGTGGTGCTGAGCTGAGCGTGAATGTCCAGGCACGGCGGTCACTTGTGGCCTGCTGCCTGAGCTCAATGGGTCTTTTCGCCCAGCTGTCACAAGGCATGCGCTCCAGCTTGTCAAAGGGGCGGTGACCTGAGGGGCATCCACACGGCCAGCACGCCCAGGCTCACAGGTGCCGCTTGTCAGTGTTCACCCCGATGCAGGTCTTGCTTAAAATTTGTATGATGACCTGATCAATTTGCAACAGGAGACACCCCATGCAACGCAGAAATTGGATCGCCGCGGCGACCGCTTTGGCCATGACCATGCCTTTTCTGGCTTCTTCAGCGCTGGCGCAAGCTTGGCCCGCACGCCCCATCAAGTTGGTTGTGCCCTTCCCGCCTGGTGGCCTGATCGACAACATGGCGCGCATGATCGCGCCGAAACTGGGGCAAGAGTTGGGCCAGTCGATTATCATCGACAACAAACCGGGTGCCGGCGGCAACCTAGGCGCGGCCGAGGCTGCGCGAGCGGCGGCTGATGGCTACACACTCTTGATGGCTTCGCCCCCGCTGACCATCAGCCCAGCGCTTTACAGCAAGTTGGTCTACAGGCCCGAGCAAATCGCCCCAGTGGCCTTGCTGGGCCGGGTTCCCAATGTGCTGATGGTCAACCCGACTTCGGGTATCAACACCTTGGCCCAACTCACCGCGCTGGCCAAGTCCAAGCCGGGTCAACTCAATTACGCGTCCAACGGACAAGGCACCTCGCTGCACCTGAGCGCCGAGTTGTACAAGAGCCAATCGGGTGCATTCGTCACGCACATACCCTACCGGGGCGCAGCAGCGGGCCTGACGGGCTTGATGGCGGGCGAGGTGCACATGATGTTTGACAACCTGCCCTCGGCGCTGGGCCTGATCAACGGCGGCAAGCTCAAGGCCCTGGCCGTGACCACGCCCCAGCGCAGCAGCGCCTTGCCCAATGTGCCCACCATGGAAGAAGCGGGCATGAAGGGTTATCAGGTGTTTGCTTGGTTTGGTGTGGCCGCGCCTGCGGGTCTGCCTGCTCCCGTGCAACAAAAGCTGGAACAAGCGCTGGAACGCGTGGCGAGCCAGCCCGAAGTGAAAGCCGCCATGCTCAAAGCCGGTGCCGAGCCTGCCTGGGCCAATGCCCAAGGCTTGGCCAGCTTCATGAAGGCCGACACCGAGCAATGGAAAAAAGTGGCGGCTTTCGCCAAAATCACGCTGGATTAACTGCCGCTTTTTTGCAACGATTGGTTTGAATGATGAACTCCGGAAAAATGACATGACAACAGTCGGTTTGATCGGTTTGGGGGCCATGGGCTCGGGCATGGCCGCTTCGCTGCGCCGTGCCGGGCACAGCGTGCAGGTGTTTGATGTGCGCCGCGAGGTGGCTGACGCCTTCACCAACGCGGGCGGCATTGCCCACGACAGCCTGGCCTCTTTGGGTGCGGCATGCGACGTGGTCGTGTCGGTGGTGGTCAATGCCGCGCAAACCGAAGCCGTGTTGTTTGGCGATGGCAGCACCCCGGGGTGTGCGGCCAGCATGAAGCCCGGCAGCGTGTTCGTGATGTGTTCCACCGTGGACCCGAACTGGTCAGTGGCTTTGGAGGCGCGCCTCGAAGCCATGGGCCTGCGCTATGTGGACGCGCCCATCTCGGGTGGCGCGGCCAAAGCGGCCAGTGGCCAGATGACCATGATGACCGCCGCCAAGCCCGAGGCCTATGCCGTGGCCGAGCCGTTTTTGAACGCCATGGCCGCCAAGGTCTACAAGCTGGGCGACAGCGCGGGCGCGGGCAGCAAAGTCAAGATCATCAACCAGTTGTTGGCCGGCGTGCACATTGCCGCGGCGGCCGAAGCCATGGCCCTTGGCCTGCGCGAGGGCGTGGACGCTGCGGCCTTGTACGAGGTGATCACGAACAGCGCGGGCAACAGCTGGATGTTTGAAAACCGCATGGCCCATGTGCTGGCGGCCGACTACACGCCGCTCTCGGCCGTGGACATTTTTGTGAAGGACTTGGGGCTGGTGCTGGACATGGCGCGGGCCAGCAAATTTCCGCTGCCGCTGTCCAGCACCGCGCACCAGATGTTCATGCAGGCCAGCACCGCAGGCTTTGCCAAAGAAGACGACAGCGCGGTGATCAAGATTTTCCCGGGCATCGAGTTGCCCAAGGGCAAAGCATGAGCGCTTTGAAACTCGGCTTGAAGTTGGGTTGTATCGCCGACGACTTCACCGGCGCCACGGATCTTGCCAACAACCTGGTGCGCTCAGGCATGCGGGTGGTGCAAACCATTGGCGTGCCTGCAGCACCGCTGGCGGCCGACGTGGACGCGGTGGTGGTGGCGCTCAAGTCGCGCACCATCCCCGCCGCCGAGGCGGTTGCGCAATCGCTGGAAGCCTTGAAGTGGCTGCAGGCGCAAGGGGCGCAACAGATTTATTTCAAATACTGCTCGACCTTTGACAGCACGCCAGGCGGCAACATCGGCCCGGTGACCGAGGCGCTGATGGAGGCGCTGGGATGCGACTTCACCATTGCGACCCCGGCCTTTCCAGACAACGGCCGCACCGTGTTCAAGGGCTATTTGTTTGCGGGCAACGTGTTGCTGAATGAAAGCGGCATGCAAAACCACCCGCTCACGCCCATGATAGACGCCAATTTGGTGCGCGTCATGCAAGCGCAAACCCAGCGCCAAGTGGGCCTGATCGACTACAAAACCGTGGGGCAAGGCGAAGCGGCCATCCGCGAACGCATCGCCGCGCTGCGCGCCGAAGGCGTGGGCGTGGCCGTGGTGGACGCGACCAGCAACGCCGACTTGTTGTTGCTGGGCCCGGCTTTGAAAGGCATGCCGCTGCTCACTGCAGGTTCTGGCGTGGCCATTGGCCTGCCCGCCAACTTTGGCCTGCAGCCTTCTGTGCAAGCCAGCCAGTTGCCTGCGGCAGCGGGCCTGCAGGCGGTGGTGTCGGGCAGTTGCTCGCTGGCCACCAACGCGCAGGTCGCGCATTTCATCGCCAGTGGCCGACCCGCCATGGCCATCGCTCCCGCCAGCTTGATGCACGGCCAAAGCGAGGCCGTGGTGCAGCAGGTGCTGGCCTGGGCCGCGCCGCTTTTGAAAGACGGCCCGGTGCTGCTGTACTCGACCGCCGAGCCCGAGGCCGTCAAAGCCGTGCAAGCGCAGCTGGGCGTGGCCGAAGCCGGCGCTTTGGTCGAACACGCACTGGCCGCTGTGGCGCGTGGTTTGGTCGGTTTGGGTGTGCGTCAGTTGGTGGTGGCGGGCGGTGAAACCTCAGGCGCTTGCGTGCAGGCGCTGGGCATTGCGCAGCTGCAAATTGGCCCGCAGATCGACCCCGGTGTGCCCTGGTGCCATGCGCCTGCCGAAATTGCGGGCGTGAACATCGCGCTCAAATCCGGCAACTTCGGCACCGAAGATTTTTTCAGCAAAGCCTTTGCGGTGTTGGCATGAGCATCACCGAAACCCAAGCTCGCGAAGACATCTGTCGTGTGGGCCGCAGCCTCTTTAAGCGCGGCTATGTGCACGCCACGGCAGGCAACATCAGCGTGCGCCTGGACGACGGGTTTTTGATCACCCCCACCGACGCCTGCTTGGGGTTTTTGGACCCGTCGCGTTTGGCCAAGCTCGACCTGCAAGGCCAGCAAATCAGTGGTGACAAGGCCAGCAAAACCATCGCCTTGCACCGCCAGATTTATGCGGCTGCATGCGTGCACGATGCCGGTACCCGCTGCGTGATCCACACCCACAGCACGCACTGCGTGGCGCTCAGCCTGAACGCCGTCGGCCCTGAATTGTTGGCCCCCATCACGCCTTACTTTGTGATGAAAGTTGGCCATGTGCCCATCGTCGCCTACCACCGCCCCGGCAGCCCGGATGCGGCCGCTGATGTGGCCAGTTTGATTGCCCACTATGCCGAACGCGGCACGCCCATACGCGCCGTGATGCTCACGCGCCTGGGCCCCAAGGTCTGGCACGACACAGCTGCTGCGGCCATGGCCACGCTTGAAGAGCTCGAAGAGACCGCCCGCTTGGTGCTGCTGGCCCCGAACACCCCCCCGCTGCCTGCTGCTGCGCTGGACGAACTGCGCCAGACTTTCAGCGCCAAGTGGTGAGCTCAGCCATGGATCGCTTCGTTCCTCGCGATGACGGTGGATTTGTCATTGGTCGTGGCGTGACCGCCATGGATCGCTTCGTTCCTCGCGATGACGGTGGATTTGTCATTGGTCGTGGCGCATCGGGCATGGATCGCTTGGTTCCTTGCGATGGCGGTGCATTCGTCATTGGGCGTGGCGTGACCGCCATGGATCGCTTGGTTCCTCGCGATGGCGGTGCATTTGTCATTGGGCGTGGCGTGACCGCCATGGATCGCTTGGTTCCTCGCGATGGCGGTGCATTTGTCATTGCGAGCGACGCATCGGGCATGGATCGCTTCGTTCCTTGCGATGACGGTGGATTTGTCATTGGTCGTGGCGTGACCGCCATGGATCGCTTCGTTCCTCGCGATGACGGTGGATTTGTCATTGGGCGTGATGCATCGGCCATGGATCGCTTGGTTCCCATGGATCGCTTGGTTCCTCGCGATGACGGTGGATTTGTCATTGCGAGCGAAGCGCGGCAATCTCTGCGTCACGTCCATGAGCTTCAACATTGAAAGAAAGAAAACCCATGCCCCGTTTTGCCGCCAACCTTTCCATGATGTACCCCGACTTGCCGTTTCTGGACCGCTTTGAAGCGGCCGCGAAAGACGGCTTCAAGGCCGTGGAGTATTTGTTTCCTTACGCTTTCCCTGCGCAAGAGCTGGCCGCCCGCTTGAAGGCCAACGGCTTGCAGCAAGTGCTGTTCAACACGCCCTCTGGTGGCACCGACACCGACAGCTTTGCCAAGGCTTGGGAAACAGGCAGTCGTGGCACGGCCAGTGTGCCCGGACGCGAATCCGAGTTCCGCACCGGTTTTGCGCAAGCCTTGCTGTATGCACAAGCCCTGAACTGCCCGCGCATCCACGCCATGGTGGGTTTGCGCGCTGAAGGTGCGCGTGCTGACATCGCAGATGCCACCCTCGTCAGCAACCTGCAATGGGCCGCTGCCGAAGCGGCCAAGGCTGGGCGGGATGTGTTGATCGAGCCGATCAACACCCGCAGCGTGCCGGGCTTTCACCTGAACCGCCAAGACCACGCCCACCGCACCGTGCAGGCGGTGGGCGCACCCAACCTGAAGGTGCAGATGGACCTGTTCCACTGCCAAATCGTGGAGGGGGATTTGAGCACCAAGATCGCTCAGTACTTGCCCACGGGCGGTGTGGGCCATTTTCAGATCGCCGAAGTGCCGCACCGCCACGAGCCCGGCACAGGCGAGGTGAACTGGCCACACATCTTTCAGACGATTGACCGCGTCAGCGCCGAAAGCGGCTGGGACGGCTGGATTGGCTGCGAGTACAACCCGGCCGATCCTTCAGCGGGCGGTACTTCACGCGGTTTGTCTTGGCTGCGGCCTTACCTGTAGGACGCACCCCAAACCAAGCATCACAGCATCGGCAGTGGCAGTGGCAGCGCACGCAAGCGCTTGCCGCTTAAAGTGGCGATCGCGTTGGCCATCTCCGGGGCCAAGGGGGGCAGGCCCACTTCGCCAATGCCGCCGGGGTGGTTGTCGGTGGGCATGAGCTTGACAAACACTTCGGGGGTCTCGTTGGCACGCAACACTCGGTAGGTGTTGAGGTTGACGTGTTGCGGTTCACCGGCCTTGAAGTCCATGCGCTCGTGCAGGGCCGCCGACAAGCCAAAGATCACCGAACCCTCGATTTGCGCTTGGATGTTTTGCGGCTGCAAGGCGTGACCGCAGTCCACCGCCGACCAGACCTTGTGCACCTTGGGTCGGCCTTGCTCGATGGACGCTTGCACCACCATGCCGCAGTGAGTGTTCCACGCGTCCGAAAACGCCAGGCCCAGGGCATGCCCTTTGGGCAGCTGGGCTTGGCCCCATTGCGGCGCTTGGGCTTTGACCCAAGCGGCTTGCAGCGCTTGGCCTGTGGCGGTCTTCATCAGGCCTTCCACGGTGCTGAGGTTTTTGCCCTCGGCCGCCGACAAGGGCAGCGCGCTAAAACGACAAACGCAGATGGCCTGTCACGCTCGGCGCAAAACAATGTCAATCCCTGCTCACACGCTCAAGCCGCACACCGTCTTGGAGTTGTCCCAACTGCTGAGCGCTTGGCTCAGGTCTGTGCCCCGGCGCATGGCGGTCATCTCGGCCACGATGCTCATGGCGATTTCGGGGGGCGTCAAAGCGCCAATGTTCAGGCCCACCGGGCCGTGCAATTGGCGCACCTCGGCCTCGCTCACATCAAAGCCCAGCAAGCGCTGGCGGCGCTGCGCGTTGTTGTGTTTCGAGCCCAAAGCGCCCACATAAAACGCCGGCGTGCGCAGCGCCTCCATCAGGGCCAAGTCGTCCAGCTTGGGGTCGTGCGTCACCGCCACCACCGCGCTGTTGTGGTCCAGTCGCATGGCCAGCACCAAGTCGTCGGGCATCTCGGTCGACACGTTCACGCCCGCCATCACCTCCCAGCCCTCGTGGTACTCAGCGCGTGGCTCGCACACTGTGACCTGGTAGTCCAGCATCACGGCCATGCTGGCCAAATAGCGCGAGAGCTGCCCGCCACCGATGATGAGCAAACGCAAACGCGGGCCGTGCACCGTGGTCAGGCTTTGCCCGTCAAACTGCAATGTGTCGCCCTCGGCCTTGCCCATGCGCACCAGGCCCGTGGCCATGTCCAAACGCCGCTGCACACGCTGGTGTTGCTCGATCTGCACCAGCAATTCGCGCAACTGCGACTGAGGGCTCAAAGGCTCCAGCACCACCTGCACCGAGCCGCCGCAGGGCAGGCCAAAGCGGCGCACCTCTTCGGCCGTTTGGCCATAGGTGGTGGTCTCGGGCAGGCGCAGGGCCAACTCGCCTGCGGCCACGCGGCGGATCAAGTCGTCTTCGATGCAGCCGCCCGAGACCGATCCGGCCACCTGCCCGTCGCCCCGGATGACCATGAGCGAGCCCGGCGGACGCGGCGCCGAACCCCAGGTGCGCACCACCGTGCCCATGACCACGCGGTGGCCCCGGTTTTGCCAGTCGAGGGCGGTGCGGATCACATCAATGTCAATGCTGTTCATGGGGCTGACTCCGTTGGAAGGCTAAAACTGTTGAATTTTGCAAAAAAAAGCGGCACTCAGGGCGCAAACACAGTCGCGCTGGCAAGCGGCTGGCGAGTCCACAACACAAGCACTTGCGCTGCCGCCACCAAGCCAATCAAGCCCATGGCCGTTTGCATGGCCAGCGGACCCTGCACAGCGCTGGCCGCACCCACCCAGACCAGCAAACCCGGCCCTGAAAGCAGCGCCAGGCTGCGCCGCCACCACAGCGATGGGGGGCTGGCCCTGTCAGACACACTGCGCGGCTGGCTGCAGTGAATGGCCCAAGCCAAAGAGGGCAGCAGCATGGCCAGCAAACCACTGACAGCGCTTTGGCCCCAAAGCATCAACGCCCCCAAGGCCAACAAAAGCAAACTGAAGCCGAGGCGGTCCAAAAACCGATGCTGAGCTGTGGGTGAGAAAAAAGAAAGGCCAGAAAACAGCCAAGCAAAAACCCTGTAACGGCCCCACAAAGCCACCAGCGCAGGCAACACCGCCATCATGGCCAAGTGCCATAGCACCATCTCTTGGGCGGTCCAAGCCAAACCGGCGCACCCTGTATTGCCCAGCCAAAGACTGCCCATCATCAAGCCCATGGCCGAAGGGACCAACACACTGAACCCATGGGCACGCTGACCGCGACAAGCGAGGGGTGCGTTCAGATTGGCGCGGTCACGGGCATGCAAAACAATGGCGCAAAAGGCCAACAAAGCACTCACCCCCCAAGGCGCGAAGCCCGTCCGCGCAGTCCCCCACCAAAGCCCAGCCACCAGCCCTGCGGCCAGCACCGGTTGCCAAGCCAGCGGCCCCAAGTCAAAGGTGCTGACGCGGCTGCGGGTCTCGACCATGCCGCTCCACACGCCCCACAGCAGCGCCACCGCCAACAGGCCGATGTGGCCAATGTGGCCCACGTGGGCCAGGTTCAATTCAGGGGCTTGCACAAAGCGCAAGGCCTCGGGCAACCACACGCCCAAGGCGCTCAAACCACCCCACACCGCCAGCGCCCAAGGCCGGGCGTGCAAGGCCCAGTCGCTGCCCCGGCAGAGCAAACGCGCAGCCCACCACAGCGCCACCGCCAACACGCCACTGGCCAGCGACCAGCCCAGGCGCATGCCTTGCTCGCCCAGCCAGATCCAAGCCAGCAGCAGCAACACCCATTGCGCCACTTCGCCCGCATGGGCCAGTGCGCTGTGGGGTGCCGATGCGCTGGGGCGGGGATCAAACCGGTGCATAGCCATGCACTTGGTCCGTGCCGCCTGCCGCGTGCACGCTCACATTGAAAGACACGATGACCCGCTCAAGCGTGCCGTGGTAGGGCATGGCCTGGTGCGCCAGCCACGATGGGAACACCACCAACTGGCCGGGCTCGGGGGCGATGTCCAGGTGCGCGTTTTGCAAATAGGCATTGCCAAAATCCATGGCCGCACCGCCCAGCCGGTTGAAGTGCGGGCCATAAAAACGCGTCACGCCATTGGCCGCGCCCAGCACCGGGTGCGCGCAGCGCTGCTCGCTCGGATCGACCTGCAGGCAATACACGCCCGACCAAGAGCAGTTGCCGTGGGTGTGCACATCGTGGTGGCTGCCCTGGCTGGAGATTTGAAACCAGATGCCGCGCAGGGCGATCTGAAAACCCGGTTTGGCCTCGGGCCAAGCGCCCTGGTTGGCCAGCACCACGGTTTGGCGCACGCTGTCCACGATGAAGCGCACCAGCTGCTCCCATTCGGACAGGCGGATGCGCTGCAGCAAGTCGTCGCGGCTGGCGTAAAAGGCTTTGGGCTCACCCAACACGGCAGGGTCGGTGGCGCGCATCGTCTGAAACACCCGCACCAACACCGCGTTGACGGCCTCGGCTTGCGCCAAGCGGTGCACGCCCACCGGGGTGTGCCACAAGGTGTGGAGCGGGTCGGGCTGGAGCATGGCCATGCAGCGCTGAACGGATCAGGCCGTGACTTGCCAATCGGCTGGCCACTTGAGCTGGTGGCCGGTGCGTGCGGCCAGCGCCGCGATGTCGTCCAGCGTGTCGACATCGGCGCGGTAACGGTGGTTGGCCGTGGCCCAGGGGTGCACTTGCTCGGGGTGGGCCGACTGCCATTGGCGGCAGCCCACGTTGGCCGCGCCCGCCAAAATTTGCTCACGCACCTCGGTGCTGAACATCACCGGGTTGCCCGGCAAGCCGTCCACCGTGGGCTGCACCACTTGCGTGCCGCTGGGGCGTTTTTTGTATGCGCCAATCAGCTCGTTGATGTCTTGCGAGTTGATGAGTGGCTGGTCGGCCAGCGCCACCAGCACCGCGTCGAGTTTGGGCGACAAGGCCTGCAAGCCCAGGCGCAGCGAAGAAATCTGACCCGCATCCGGGTCGGGGTTGCGCACCAAGGTGACGGGGAACTCTTTCACCGCCGCTTCGATGCGTTCGGCATAGTGACCCAGCACCACCACCACCTCATCGACACCCGCGCCCGACAGCGCGATCAGCTGGCGACGAATCAAGGGCACGCCGCCCAACTCCAGCAGGCTTTTGGGGCGGTGCCCCATGCGCGAGCCCGAACCTGCGGCCAGCAAAACCGCGCCCACCATGACACGGCTGTAAAGCCCGCCGCCGCCTTTCAAGATGCAAGCCATGTTCAGCCTCCGCAGCAAGATTTTTTGGCCACGGCCAGCGGCGTGGCCGCAGGCACCAGGGCCGTATGGGCGGCAACAGGCGCCAGGGCGGGCAGGGCGCTGTGGTCTGCAACGGCGCTCACCGCATGAGTTGGGGCTTGTGCCGTGGCCCTTGTTTTTGGGGCACCGCCGCAGCAACTGTTTTGGGTCTCTGCAGACAGAACAGCAGCGGGAACAGCAGCGGGAACAGCAGAGAGAACAGCAGAGGGAACAGCAGCCACAGCAGCTACACCAACAGCATCCGCCACAGCTTGCACCACGCGTGCAGGTGCAGGCGCATGCCCGCGCCGCGCTGCCACCACCGAGCTCAAGACCGACAGGGCGATTTCTTCGGGCGTTTGCGCGCCAATGAACTCACCCGCCGGGGCCACGATGCGGGCCACAGCCGCCGGGTCTTCGCCACTGGCCACCAAGCTGCCCAGCAGCACGCTGGCTTTGCGCGCACTGGCCACAAACCACAGGCCTTGTGGCTGCAGCGCCAAGGCGGCTTTGAGGCCTTGCACATCGCGGCGGCCTTGGGTGGCCACCACCACAAAGGGCGAGGCCAAACGGGCGCTCACTGCTGAAGCGTCGTCGCTGCTGAGCACCGTGTCGGCATCGGGAAAATCGGCCGCCTGCGCGCCTTGCGCCACCACCGCCACGCGCAAACCCACACGCGGGGCCAGGCCCACCAGTGCACGCGCCACGGGCGAGTCGCCCACCACCGTCAAGGTGGTCGAGGGCATCACCGGGTCGATGAACAACTCCAGCGTGCCGCCCGAGTGGCAGGCCATGCCGAACTCGAGCACATCGCCCAAATCGCGCTCAGCGCTTTCGTCCGAGGGCGTGATGCGAATCTTGCGCGGCAAACCATCGAGCAAAGCGCGGCGCACGGTTTTGACCACGGCGGGCTGGGCGCAGCCGCCGCCGATCCAGCCGTAGATCTGGCCGTCGGGCGTCACCACCGCTTTGTCGCCCGCCTTGCCCGAGGTGGGCGCTTGGGCGCTGAGCACCGTGACCAGCGCGAAGGGCTGGTCGGCGCTTTGCAGGCGGGCCGCTTGGGTGATCCATTCGTTGCGGTTCATGGGGCTTTCCTTGGGTGTTCGTTCGGGGTGCGGTTCGGGGTGCGGTTCGGGGTGCGGTCAGTGCAGCACATGGCGGGCGGCCGCCAAATCGGCCAAACTGGCCAGCGGCACGAAGCGTTCGATCATGGCACGCGCGCGCTGCAAGGCACCGGCGGCAGGCACTTGGCGTGTGGGGTGAAACCAGGTGATGCGCGCGCCGCGGGCGCGCACTGCTTGCAGGGCTGCACTCAGCAGTTCGGGGCCGTCGGTGTCAAAGCCGTCCGAGAACACCCACACGCGGGCACCCCGGTTGAGCTGGGCGCGGGCATGGTGGCGGGCGAAGTCTTGCAAGCTGGCGGCAATGCGTGTGCCACCGCCAAAGCCTGCCGTCACGGCATTGACTTTTTCCTGAATCGCGGGGGTGTCGCGCTGCATGTAGGGCGTGACTTCGGCCAAGCGGGTGTGGAAGACAAACACGCGGGCATCGGCCTCCAAAGCAAAAGCGCGGGCCACGCGCAAAAACAATGCGGCGTGCGACTCCATCGAGCGGCTCACATCGGCCAGGATGAACAAACGCGGGGGCTCCACGCGCTTGACTTTCCAGGCCGGTTGCAGCAACTCACCACCCCAAGCCACGCTGCGGCGCAGGGTCTGGCGCAAATCGAGGCGCTGGCCACGCGGGGCCACGCGCCAGCGCCGGGTGGCGCGGGGCTGCAGCTTGGCGGTGATTTGACGCGCCAGGCTTTGCAAGGCGCTGAGCTCTTGCGGCATCCACATCTGGCCGTCGCGCGCGTGCAGGGCTTCGGTGCGGCTGGCGCCGCCTTGGGCACGGGGTGTGCCTGCGTCTTGTTCGTCCAACTGGCTCGATGCCGAGTCGCCCGCGCTTTGGGGCGCGGCACTTTGGCCGGGTTGGCTGGCCGGTGCTTGCGCCGCCTGCATCTCGTCGTGCATCGCCTGCACGCTTTGGCGCAGGTTGCGGCTGGGCCGGGTTTGGCCGCTGACTTTGACGCCGCCGCGCAGTTTTTCGGGGTGCCAAAAGCGCTCGTACACATCGGACCAGAGCTGCCATTCGCGCTGGCTGTGGCAGGCGATCGCACGCCAGGCGGCTTGCAAAGGGCGTTCGTGCAAGGGGCCAAAGTAAAGCGCCGCTTGCATCATGGCTTGCTGCTCGGCCACACCCACCGTCAAGCCGTGCTCACGCAAGAGTGCAGCAAAACCCGCCAAACGCTCAGAGGGCGCGGTGGCCTGCGTTGGGGTGGTCGGTGTGGCCAGGTCAGGGGTCATGGCACCACGTTCTTTGACGCAGGAACCGATCCTGTGGGCGATGGTTGGGCAGGCGTGTGCCACGCCCGATCGCCCACGGGGTGGGCTCCTACACCGGGTTGGGGTCGTGCCGTCATGCCGCCACTTTGGCCTGCTCGTTGGCGTTTTCGGCCACGCCCACGCTGCGCCGGCCTTCGACCAACTGGCGCAAACGGTCGTGGCCCATGACAAAGCGGTCTTCGCGGGTTTTGAGCAAGCAGCCCAAGGTGCCCAGCACCGCCGACATGTCTTCGGGCAAATGGCTGTGGCGCAAGTGGAACAGCGCACGCACCCAGTCCAGGGTTTCGGCGATGCCCGGAATCTTGGCCAGGTCTTCGCGGCGCAGGCGCTGCACAAACTGCACCGCGTCTTCGACCAGCCGTGTGTCGGCTTCGGGCAGGGCGGCTTTGACGATGGCGATCTCACGCGCCAGCGTCGGGTAATCGAGGTAGTGGTACAGGCAGCGGCGGCGCAGCGCGTCCGACAGTTCGCGTGTGCCATTGCTGGTCAAAATCACCTGCGGGATGTGGCTGGCGCGAATGGTGCCAATCTCGGGCACGGTGATCTGGTACTCGGCCAGCACTTCGAGCAAGAAGGCCTCAAAGGCCTCGTCGGCGCGGTCGATCTCGTCGATCAAAAGCACACAAGGGCCTGGCTGGCTGATGGCGCGCAGCAAGGGGCGCTCCAGCAGGTAGTCGCGGCTGAACACATCGGCTTCGCGCACCCGGCCTGTGGTTTGTGGTGCGGCTTCGCTCATGCGGATCGCCATCAACTGGCGGCCGTAGTTCCACTCATAGGCGGCTTGTGCCAGGTCCAAGCCTTCAAAGCACTGCAAGCGCACCAAGGGGGCGCCATGCTCGCCGTGCGACTGGGCCAAGGCCGTGGCCAGCGCGGTTTTGCCCACGCCCGCATCGCCTTCGAGCAACAAGGGGCGTTGCAAGGCCGAGGCCAGCCACACGGTGGTGGCCAGGTCGGCGTCGGCCAGGTAACCCGAGCGCTGCAGCCGCTCACGCAGCAGGCGCTCTTGCGCAGCTGGCGTGGCCTTGGCATCGCTCAGGTCGGGCGATGACATGCTCAAGCTTTCTTGCCCAGCAGACCGCTGAACCAGCCCTTGACCAGCGCCCAGAAGATGGCCAAGCCATTGATCTCGCGGGCCACCACGGGGGCCTTTGCGGCGGCTGGTGCGCTGGCAGATGCGTCTCCACCGGCAACCGGTGCAGCCGCTGGTGAACCCTCGGCCGCAGGCAAGGTGAGCGCGGTCTGGCGGAAGTTCTCGACAAACTGCGCCAGCAGCATGTCGGACACCTGCACCATCATGCGGCCACCGAACTGCGCGAACTTGCCGTTCACAATCACTGCCGCTTGGCCGTTCAGCACGCAATGTGCCGGGTTGGCCGGGTCGGCGGTGATGATGGCCGTCAGGTCCATAGAGGCCGAGGAGCCGCCCTTGTCGGCCCCCTTGCCGCGCAACACCATCTTGCGCTCGGCTGGCACCGATTCGACCACGTCCACCGTGCCACCGAACTGGGCCACGGTCGGGCCGACCTTGACCTTGACACCGCCCTTGAACGAGGTCTCAGACAGTTGTTCGGTGATCTCTGCGCCGGGCATGCAATTGGCCGTGGCCTTCAGGTCGGTCAGCAGGGCCCAGGCCCGTGCCGCGTCCACATCGAGTGGGTACTGTTTGTCGAGTTTGACTTCCATGTTCTTTCCTGATCAAAGTGCAGCGCCGTGCTCGCGCAGCGCTTTCCAGGTGCGGAAAGCGTTGTGTGGCATGTCCAGGTGCGTGACCCCCAAATGCGAGAAAGCGTCCACCACGGCCGAGGTGAAGGTGGGGATCGAGCCCACGTGGGGCGACTCGGCCACGCCCTTGGCGCCCAGCGGGTGGTGCGGCGAGGGCGTCACGGTATGGTCGGTTTCCCAATGCGGAGTTTCCACGAAGGTGGGCAAGAAGTAGTCCATCAGCGTGTTGCCCAGCAAGTTGCCCTGCGCATCAAACGGCATTTGCTGGCCCATGGCCACGGCAAAACCTTCGGTCAAACCGCCGTGGATTTGGCCTTCGATGATCATCGGGTTGATGCGGGTGCCGCAGTCGTCCAGCGCATAAAAGCGGCGGACCTTGGTCTCGCCGGTGGCGCGGTCGATGTCGACCACACACAGGTAGATGCCAAACGGGAAGGTGAAGTTCGGTGGGTCGTAGTAATGCACGGCCTCCAGGCCGGGCTCCAAACCGTCTGGTGGCTGGTGGTAAGCCTGCCAAGCCACCTCGGCCATGGTTTTGAATTTGCTGTCGTCGCCCTTGACCTTGAAGCGGTCGACTTCCCAGTCCAGGTCGTTCTCGTTGACTTCGAGCATGTGGGCCGCAATCTTGCGGGCCTTGGCGTGGATTTTTCGAGCCGCCAAAGCGATGGCGGCACCGGCCACGGGCGTGGAGCGCGAGCCGTAAGTGCCCAAGCCATAAGGTGCTGTGCTGGTGTCGCCCTCTTCCACCTGAATCACTTCAGACGGAATGCCCAACTCGGTGGCGATGATCTGCGCATAGGTGGTCTGGTGGCCCTGGCCTTGTGTGATCGTGCCCATGCGCGCAATCGCGCTGCCGGTGGGGTGGATGCGGATTTCACACGAATCGAACATGCCCACGCCCAAGATGTCGCAAATCTTGGAAGGCCCGGCACCCACGACTTCGGTGAAGGTCACCAAGCCAATGCCCATCAGGGTGGGGCTGTTCGGGTCGGCGCGCTTGGCCGCTTGTTCGGCGCGCAGGCCTTTGTAGTCCACCGCTTCCAGCACTTTGTCGAGTGCCGTTTGGTAGTCGCCGGAATCGAAATCGAAGCCAAACGCGCTGCGGTAAGGGAACTGTTCTTTCTTGATGAAGTTCTTGGCGCGGATCGCGGCCTTGTCCATGCCCAGTTTTTGCGCCAGCACGTCGACCATGCGCTCGATCAAATACACCGCTTCGGTCACGCGGAAGGAGCAGCGGTAGGCCACGCCACCGGGGGCCTTGTTGGTGTAAACACCTTTCACACTGGCGTGCGCAGCGGGGATGTCATACGAGCCCGAGACGATGTGGAACATGCCAGCAGGGAATTTGGTCGGGTCGGCACAAGCGTCAAACGCGCCGTGGTCGGCCACCACGTTCACGCGCAGGCCGGTGATCTTGCCGTCGGCGGTCGCGGCCAATTCGCCGTCCATGTGGTAGTCGCGGGCAAAGGCGGTGGACGAGATGTTTTCAATGCGGTCTTCCACCCACTTGACCGGGCGGCCCAGCACGATGGACGAGACGATGGCGCAGACATAACCGGGGTAAATGCCGACCTTGTTGCCAAAGCCGCCACCGATGTCGGGGCTGACGATGCGGACTTTGGATTCGGGAATGCCCGAGAGCATGGACACCACGGTGCGCACCACATGCGGCGCTTGTGAGGTGATGAAGGTGGTCAAGTCGCCCTTGATCGGGTCGAACGAGGCCACGCAACCGCAAGTCTCCAGCGGGCAGGGGTGCACGCGGGGGTAGTACATGTGCTGCGACACGGTCACTTCGGCCTTGTCAAAAGCGGCGTCGGCAGCGGCCTTGTCGCCCGCGTCCCAAGTGAAGATGTGGTTGTGGTGCTCGCGTTTGCCGTGTGCGCCTTCGGTCTTGCCGGCCAAGTCGTCGCGGATGACCGGTGCGCCCGGCTGCAATGCGGCGTAAGGGTCCATCACCACCGGCAGCTCTTCGTATTCCACTTCCACGGCCTCGACCGCGTCGGCCGCGATGTAGCGGTCGTCGGCGATGACGATGGCCACTTCTTGCATCTGGAAGTGCACCTTCTCGTCGGCCAGCACAGCGGCCACGTCACCGGCCAAAGTGGGCATCCAGTGCAGCTTGAGGGGCTTCAGGTCGTCGGCGGTCAGCACGGCGTGCACGCCGGGCATGGCCAAGGCGGCTTCTTTGTTGATCTTGACGATGCGGCCGTGGGCAATCGGCGAGCGCACGATGTCCATGTGCAGCATGCCGGGCATCTTGATGTCGTCCACGTAGTTGCCCTTGCCTTGGATAAAGCGGGCGTCTTCTTTGCGCAGGCGCGAAGCGCCCATGCCAGCCAGCGCGAGTTCGCGGGCTTCAGCGGAAAGTACCGGTGCGTTCATGTGTGTCTCCGATTAAATGGGTTGGTGCTTCAAGCCGCAACGGGCTCTTGCAGTTTTTTGGCGGCGTACTGGACGGCTTTGATGATGTTTTGGTAGCCGGTGCAGCGGCACAGGTTGCCGGCCATGCCGTGGCGGATTTCGTCTTCGCTGGGGTTGGGGTTTTCTTGCAAGAAGCGGTAGGCGCGCATCAGCATGCCGGGGGTGCAAAAGCCGCACTGCAAGCCATGCTCTTTGTAAAAGCCTTCTTGCACCGCGTGCAACACGCCCTTGTTGGCCAGGCCTTCGACGGTGAGCACTTCCGAGCCATCGCACTGAATCGCCAAATGCGTGCAGGATTTGACCGATTGGCCGTCGATGTCCACGGTGCAGACGCCGCAGTGGCTGGTTTCGCAGCCAATGTGCGCGCCGGTCAGGTTGAGTTCTTCGCGCAGAAAGTGGATCAGCAGGGTGCGCGGCTCCACGGCTTTTTCTTCTTTCTTGCCGTTCACGGTGACGGAGATGAGTTTTTTGGTCATGGTGTGTTTCCTTAAGGGTCAGGCGCAGCGCGCCCAGGCTTTGTTCAGGGCGCGCTTGACCATCTCACCGGCCATCGCGGTTTTGTACTCAATGTCGCCGCGCAGGTCTTCTGCGGGGTCACAGGCGGCAATCGCGGCATCGGCCGCCGCTTGCACGGTGGCAGCCGTGAAGGGTTTGTTCAGCAGTGCGGCCTCGGCGGCCTCGACGCGCAGCGCGGCCGGGGCCACGTTGGTCAGGGCAACGCGCACATGGCTGACCTGGTCGCCCGACTTGCGGATCACGATGGCGCATCCGGCCGTGGCCCAGTCGCCGGTCTTGCGCTTGAGTTTTTCGTAGGCGTAGCCTGTGCCTGCGGCGAAAGCGGGCACGCGGATCTCGCACATGACCTCGTTCTCTTCGAGTTGGGTCATGTAGGTGCCGAGGAAAAAACCATCGGCCGCCACGGTGCGGCGGCCGTTTGGGCCTTCCAGCACAAACGAGGCGTCGATCACGATGGACAGCGCAGGGTGGTCGTTGCCGGGGTCGCCGTGGGCGATGTCGCCACCGATCGTGCCGCGGTTGCGCACCTGCGGGTCGGCGATCAGCTTGGCCGCTTCACACAGCAAGGGCACTTTGGCCTGCAAGATGGGCGAGCTGATCAGCTCGTTTTCAACCGTCATGGCCCCGATGACCACGGTGGCGCCTTCTTCGCGGATGCCCTTGAGTTCGGGAATGCGGTTGATGTCGATCAGGTGCTCGGGCGCTGCAAATCGCAGTTTCATCATGGGCAGCAAACTGTGGCCACCCGCCAGCAGCTTGGCCTCAGAGCCCAATTGGCCGAGCAAGGCCACGGCCTCGCCGACGGTTTTGGGGGCGTGGTATTCAAAACGCGGTGGAATCATCGAAGGTCTCCTGTGGTTCTGCAAAAAGGTGCAAGACATTGCACCGCAAGACCATGTCAGTATGGTGTCGAGTCCTTTTCCGACCGCGCAGTTAGGTTTTGGCCAAATTCGTCATTCAATGGTTGTTTTATTGCACGAAATACACTTAATCGCGCACGAAATGCACGCTTCAGACTTTTCTGACTTTGGCAATCAGGGAATGTCCTAGGGGCTCTCAACCTCAGTGTTTACCCTGGTTTGGGCGCAGAAATACCCGGGGGTGTAGATGCTTTTGCCTGAGCTTTGGCGCTGTGAGCCGCAAACGGGTTCAGCCCAGTCCCAGCGCTTCGCGCAAACGCCCCACTTCACCGCGCGAAACCGGGACGTTGGCAGCACTTTTGCCTTTCAGAACCACATGGGTTTTGCCGCCCTCACGCCCCAAGGACTGCACCGCCTGCAGGTTGACAATGAAACAGCGGTGCACCCGAATGAACTGGGCAGGGTCCAGGCGCAGTGCCAAATCACCAATGCTCAGGTTGCAGAACTGGTAACCCTCGCGGGTCAGCACCCGGGTGGAGTGCGCTTGAGACTCCAGACTGAGCACATCGGCGGTGTCCACAAAGGACACCTTGTGATCGGCCACCAAGGGAATGCGCGACAGGCGCATGTTTTTGGGCGCACTTGCCAACAGCTTGGGGGCCATGGGTTCGGCCATGACCGGCGCTTGGCTGACCAACTGCGTCACGTCGTAAAACACCAGGGCAAAACCGGTGGTGTCGCCCCGCGCATCGCCCAGTCGGCTGACCTTGATCAGCAACACCTGCTCCGGGATGTTGATGATCATGGTCATCGGCACCGCGTTGGCCATGGGGCAGCCCGAGGCTTCGTCCAGCAAAAAATTGACCTTGGGCTTGGAGCGTTCGGGGTGAAACGAGGTGACGAGCTTGTCAAAAGGCTGCTTGTCTTGCACCGGCAAAACCCGTCGCGCATAGTCGTTCATGGCCAAGACTTTGCGCTGAGCGTCCAGATGGATCACCCCGGCCTCGAACTTTTCAAACAAGTACAGATTGGGATTGGCGGCGATTTTGGCATGCATGGTGTTGTCTCTGAGGCCGCTTGTCCATCGGCTGATTTTGTGAGTCCCATTTGCTGTCGGTCTCAGCCCTGTCATCGGCTGGGATGCCATAGACTTTAACAACGATCGGTCATGCGCCCTCAGCATGGCCTGCCCATGACCGTTTCCAGTGCCGCCAAGGTCCAGCCCAGTTCCGCCCAGTCAGGCCCGCACGCACGCATGGGTTTTGTCGCCCCAGACTTGATCCGGAACACCGGACATTGGGGGTGCCCCCGCTTGCTTTTTGGGTCAGCGCGGGTTCGATCCGAGACTCAGCCCCAGCAGTGGCCATGGGCAAAGGGCAGCAGCGTCCGCTGGCTTCGGGGTCTTTGCCCGGGATGCGGTGAAACAGCCGGCCATGAAAAAAACAGCGCATGACAGGCCGCTGCACAGGACGCAATGCAGCGCGTCTTGGCAAACAAGGCAGCATGACCAGCAGGGCGGCAGTTTTCACCGCGCCACAATTTCGGGCCATGCCGGTGGGGCTTGTCACGGCGGCGCAAGCTGGGCGTGGTCAGTCCCACTCAAAAGGGCTAAAGTGGTTACTTTTATGCCCCATGAGGACAGCCCCGCCATGAACAAAGCCTTGCACCGTGAAATGCCCGTCGGCCATCTCGACAGCGCCCGCGCTTTGAGCGAAGTCACCCAAGCTTGGGACAGCACCATCCTGCCCGAGCTGAAAAATTACATCGAGATCCCGGCCAAGTCGCCCGCCTTTGATGCCGATTGGGCCGCGCACGGCCACATCGCCCAGGTGATGCGGCGCGCCGCGCAATGGGTTGAGGCGCAAAAAGTGCCCGGGCTGACGCTGGAGGTCATCGCGCTGCCCGGGCGCACGCCGGTCATGTTTTTTGAAGTGGCGGCCACGCGCGCCGCCAGCGAGGGTTCGGGCCAGACGGTGTTGATGTACGGCCACCTGGACAAGCAACCCGAGTTCAACGGCTGGCGCAAGGATCTTGGCCCTTGGACCCCGGTTCTGGAGGACGGCAAGCTGTATGGCCGGGGCGGTGCAGACGACGGCTATGCGGTGTACGCCAGCATCGCCGCCGTGCAGGCGCTGAAAAGCCAGAACACACCGCACCCGCGCATCGTCGGCCTGATCGAGACCTGCGAAGAGTCGGGCTCTTATGACCTGATGCCCTATGTGGATGCCTTGCGCAGCCGCTTGGGCGATGTGGGCCTGGTGATTTGCCTGGACAGCGGCGCGGGCAACTACGACCAGCTGTGGCTCACCACCAGCCTGCGCGGCATGGCCAGTGGCACACTCAAAGTGCAAATTCTCACCGAGGGCATCCACTCGGGCGACGCCTCGGGCCTGGTGCCGTCGAGTTTTCGCATCATGCGCCAGGTGCTTGACCGCCTCGAAGACAGCGCCACCGGCCGCTTGCTGCCGGCCAGTTTCCATTGCGAAGTGCCCGCCGAGCGTTTGGCGCAAGCGCAGGCCACGGCGGCCATTTTGGGCGACGAGGTCTACAAACGCTTCCCCTGGGCGCACTACGATTGCGGCGGCTCGACCAGCTTTGCCCTGCCCACCACCACCGACCCGACGCAAGCCCTGCTCAACCGCACCTGGACACCCACTTTGAGCGTGACAGGCGCCGAAGGCTTCCCCGCCTTGAAGGACGCAGGCAATGTGCTCAGGCCCTATACCGCCTTCAAGCTCAGCCTGCGCCTGCCGCCCTTGGTGGACGCAGCCCAAGCCGTGGCCGAGATGAAGGCCTTGCTGGAAGACAACGCGCCCTACCAAGCCAAAGTCACTTTTGAATCGGGCGGCGGCGCAACGGGCTGGAACGCGCCCGACACCTCGCCCTGGTTCGAGCAAGCCCTCAACGCCGCCAGCCAAGCGCACTTTGGCGCAGGCGTGGGTTACATCGGCCAAGGCGGCACCATCCCGCTCATGAACATGCTGAGCGCGGGCTTTCCCAAAGCGCAAATGATGGTCTGCGGCGTGCTCGGCCCCAAGAGCAACGCGCACGGACCGAACGAGTTTTTGCATGTGCCTTATGCCAAGAAGCTCACGGCCGCCGTGGCCGAAGTCATGGCGCGGATGCCGTGATGGACCTGACATCGCCACCCGCCATCGCACGCCCTGGGCTTTCAGCTTTGCAGGGCGAGGCCGGCCAACTGGCGGTGTACGACTGGCCCTTGCCGACAGGCAAACCCTTGGGCACCGTGATCTTGGTGCATGGCCTGGGCGAACACGCTGGCCGCTACGGCGAGGTGGCGGCGCATTGGCAGCAATGGGGTTTTGCGGTGCGTGCTTATGACCAGCAAGGCCACGGCCAATCAGAGGGCGCACGCGGGGACATGCTGCGCCCCGGCAGCTTGCAGGCCGACTTGTGCCGGGTGATTGACGACACCCGTCAGCACCCCTCTTTGCAGGGCACACCCCTCATTTTGTTCGGCCACAGCATGGGCGGCTTGGTGGTGGCGCGCACCCTGGCCGAGCGCTTGCGCCCGGTCGATGCGGCGGTCTTGTCGTCTCCGGCCTTGGGGGCTTTTCCCAATCTGTTGCAAAAACTGCTGCTTGCCACTTTGCCCCGCTTGGTGCCGCACTTGCGCGTGGACAACGGCTTGAAGGCCGACTGGGTGTCGCGCGATGCGGATGTGGTGCAGGCCTACCAAGCAGACGCGATGGTGCACCGGCGCATCGCCACCGGGCTGGCTGCCTGGATTTTGGAAAATGGCGAGAAGACGTTGAACGAGGCCGCGCAGTGGTCAGTGCCCACCTTGCTGCTCTACGCCGGGCAAGACCGTTTGGTCAATGCGCAAGCCAGCGCCGACTTTGCCCGCGCCGCACCGCCAAGCGTGGTGCAGGCCGAATGCTTTGAGGCCATGTACCACGAGATCTTCAACGACCCGGCGCGCGCCCAGGTGTTTGGTGCACTCAAAGCTTGGCTGTTGACGCGGTTTGCCGCGCCTGTCGCTGCTTGAGCACCATCCACACCAGCGCAGCGCCGGTCAAAGTCACCGGGAGCAAAGAGCCGACGTTCAACCACATCCAACCCTGCGTGGTCACCAAAGCGCCTGAGGCAAATGAAGTCACCGCCATGGTGGCGAACACAAAGAAGTTGATGGCGGCCTGCCCCCGGTCTTTTTCAACCGGCGTCCAGGCCTGCATGGCCAAAGTGGTGCTGCCGGTGAACAAGAAGTTCCAGCCCAAGCCCAGCAAAAACAGCGAGATCAAAAACTGGTGCAGCTCGACCCCGGTCAGCGCAATGGCAATGCACGCAAAGTTGATCACCACGCCCACCCCCATGATCTGCAGCGTGCCAAATTTTTTGATCAAGTGCCCGGTGAAAAAACCCGGCGCGAACATGCCGATCACATGCCACTCCAGCACCAATGCCGCGTCGTCAAAGCTGAAGCCGCAGACCTGCATGGCCAGCGGCGTGGCCGCCATCAGCAGGTTCATCACGCCATAACTGAGGGCCGCCGCTGCAGCGGCGACGATGAACACCGGCTGGCGCATGATCTCGGACAAAGGCCGCCCGGCGCTGTCGCCCGGTTTTTTGGCCGGCACCGCCGGAAAGCGGATGAAGGCCATGCACACCATGGCCAAAATGGCCACGATGCCCAGCGCCATGTAAGCGCCCAAAAACGGCACCTCGTACAGGGTGCGGGTGCCCGAGGCCAAGTTGGGGCCAACGATGGCCCCGATCAAACCCCCGGCCAGCACCAGCGAGACGGCTTTTTCTTTGTAGCTGTCTGCGGCCAATTCGGCGGCAGCAAAACGGTAAAGCTGGCCGTTGGCGCTGTAGTAACCAGCAATCACCGTGGCTGCCACCAACAGCCAAAAGTTGTGGCTCCAAGCGGCATAAGCGGCCAGCAGCGCTGAAAACAAAGCCACCGCCAGCCCCAACTGAAACGACACTTGACGGCCCCAGCGCGACTGGCTTTTGGCCACCAGCCCGGTGGACAGCGCAGCACCCACCACGTAGCCCATGATCGGCAAGGTGGCCATCCAGCCAAAGGGGGCGAGTGACAAACCCACCAAGCCATTGATGGCGATCAAAGTGACGTTGTTGGTGAAAAACAGGCCTTGGCAAAGCGTCAGGAGGAGCAGATTCGCATTCATACCCTGCAGTGTATCGGGTGGGCACAGCCCGGCCCGCTCCTTGGCGACTGCCACTGACTGAGCCGATCGGGAGAAGCGATGTCCAACAAGCGATGTCTGAATGTGGGGAGGCTAGGCGGGCGACCCCTGGGTGCATGGCGCGCGGGGGCCCACCACACACCGGCAGGCCATGCGCAGGCTGCGCGCAAGCCTTGGGTGTCGGGGCTGTTGTGCCCGGTAAAATCAGCCCTTTGTGCCAGCCTGCATGGGCTGAGTCCGCACAGACCCTTTGGCGTTCTGCACGACCTGCACGCCCCGCACGACTTTCAGGACCCCTTGTGACCTTCGCCCACGAAACCCGGCGCCGCCGGACGTTTGCCATCATTTCCCACCCCGACGCGGGCAAAACCACGCTCACCGAAAAACTCTTGCTGTTCTCAGGTGCGATCCAAATCGCCGGTTCGGTCAAGGCGCGCAAGGCCTCGCGCCACGCGACGTCTGACTGGATGGAAATCGAAAAGCAGCGCGGCATCTCGGTGGCTTCGTCTGTGATGCAGATGCTGTACCGCGATCACGTCATCAACCTGCTCGACACGCCTGGCCACAAAGACTTCAGCGAAGACACCTACCGCGTGCTGACTGCCGTGGACTCGGCCTTGATGGTGATTGACGCGGCCAACGGTGTAGAGGCGCAAACCCGCCGCCTGATTGAAGTTTGCCGACAACGCGACACGCCCATCATCACGTTTGTCAACAAGATGGACCGCGAAGTGCGCGACCCCCTCGATATCCTGGATGAGGTTGAGCGCGAGCTGGGCATGCCCTGCGTGCCCATGACCTGGCCCGTGGGCCAAGGCAAATCGTTTGGCGGCATTGTCAACCTGCGCACGCAGGCCATGACGGTGTTCGACTCGGGCAGCGAACGCCTGCCGCAAGACTTCGAAACCATTGCCCTGACCGAGCAGGCCCAACTGGCGGCGCGCTTTGGCAGCGAGTGGCAAACCGCCATGGACAGCATGGAGTTGGCCACCGGCGCATCGCCTGCGTTCGACGAAGCAGCCTTTTTGGCAGGCAAGCAGACCCCCGTGTTCTTCGGCTCGGGCGTGAACAACTTCGGTGTGATGGAGGTGCTCGACGCCCTGGTGGACCTGGCCCCGCCGCCGCGCCCCCGCACCAGCTCGGTGCTGGTGAACAAACAGCCCGTGGTCAAAGAAATCCAGCCCGAAGACAGCGCGTTCTCGGGCGTGGTCTTCAAAGTGCAGGCCAACATGGACGCCAACCACCGCGACCGCATCGCCTTTGTGCGCATGGCGTCGGGCAAATACACACCCGGCATGAAGCTCAAAGTGCAGCGCACGGCCAAAGAACTGCGCCCCACCAGCGTGGTCACCTTTTTGAGCCAACGCCGCGAGGCGGTGGACGAGGCCTATGCGGGCGACATCATTGGCTTTACCACCCACGGCGGTGTGCAGCTGGGTGACACCATCACCGATGGCGTCAACCTGCTGTTCACCGGCCTGCCGTTTTTTGCGCCCGAGCTGTTCATGACGGTGATTTTGAAAAACCCCTTGCGCACCAAACAGCTGCAGCAAGGCCTGGACCAGCTCGGTGAAGAAGGCGCGATCCAGGTCTTCAAACCCGAGATCGGCGGCCCCATGCTGCTGGGCGCGATCGGTCAGCTGCAGTTCGAGGTGGTGCAGCACCGCCTGAAAGCCGAATACGACTGCGACGTGCGCTTGGAGGGCTGCCAGTACACCGGCGCGCGCTGGATCACCGCCGACACCCCGGCCGAGCTGCGCGAGTTCACCAACGCCTACCCGCAGCGCATGTCGCTGGACGCGGCCGGCACGCTGGCCTATTTGTGCACCAGCCCTTACGACGTGCGGCTGGCGCAAGAGCGCTTTCCCAAAATCCACTTTCACCCGCTGCGCGAGCATGCGGGGCTGGCGCTGGGCTCGGCGGGTTGAAGGTTGTGGGTTGTGGGTTGTGGGTTGTGGGTTGTGGATTAAGGATTGTGGGTTAAGGGTTCAAGCGAAGCCAGTGCGCTGAAACAAGCCACCGGGCAATCGGCTGACTTGGCCCATCAGCTCCAGCTCCAACAGCTGCGCTTGGAGTTGTGCCGTGGGCCAGCCGCATCGCGCTTGCAAGGCATCGAGCCCCACCGGGTCGTGGCCCAAGGCGCGCAGCAGGGCGCGCTCGTCAACGTCTGCTGAGCTGGCGTCAGCTTGATCAGAGTCTGGTGCATCGCTCGTGTCCAAGTCCAGGCTTGTTTGCGCCAGGGCCGCTGGCAGGCGCAGCTCTTCGAGCACGTCTTGTGCAGATTCCACCAATTTAGCCCCTTGTTTGATGAGCGCATGGCAGCCCTTGGACTGCGCCGAGTGGATGGAGCCGGGAATGGCCATCACATCGCGGCCTTGCTCCAAGGCCTGTTTGGCGGTGATCAGCGAGCCCGATTGCAGCGCGGCCTCGACCACCAAGGTGGCCTGTGACAGGCCCGAGATCAAGCGGTTGCGACGCGGAAAGTTGGGTGCCAGTGGGGGGGTGCCCAAGGGGTATTCGCTCAAGATCAAGCCGTGTTGGGCAATGCGGTGTGCCAAGTCGCGGTGCTGGCGTGGGTACACCCGGTCAAGCCCCGTGCCCACCACCGCAATGGTGGCCAGTTGCCCTGCCGCTGCGCCTTGCAGCGCGCCTTCGTGTGCAGCACCATCGATGCCCAGCGCCATGCCCGAAACGATGGTCAGCCCAGCACAGACCAAGCTGCTGGCAAAAGCCTGGGCATTGTCTGAGCCTTGGGGCGTGGGGTTTCGGCTGCCCACCAAGGCCAAGGCTTGTTCGGACCGCAGCCGCTTCAGGTGCTCGGTTTGGCCCAAGGCGTACAGCATCAAAGGCGGGTCGGGTATCTCCAGCAAGGGGGCAGGGTAGTCGGCATCACCCAAAGTCACAACGCCGCGCGCCACCCCGGCACTGGCCTGGGCGTGCAACCAGTTCAGGGTGTTTTGCAAAAGTTCGGCACAGCCCTCGGGCATTTGCAGCAAGGCGCGGGCTTGGTTGGCACTGACCAGTTGGCACAAGGCCTCTTGTGTTTGCGCAAACAAGGCCGTGGGTTCGCCAAAGGCCGCCAACAGCCGCCGCGCGCTTTCTGCCCCCACGCCGGGCGTGAGCACCAAGCGCAGCCATGCGCCCAATTGATCGGGGTTGTTCAGCATCATGTCTCCCTGTGCGGCCTGGGTGGCCGTCTGCTCAGGCATTGTGAGTCAATCAGGCGGCCGCGCCTAGGGGTTCGCCAGCCAGTGCTTTGCCAGCCAGTGCTTTGCTGGGCAGAACAAACACCCCATGGGCAGCCTGTGTGCTTGGGCTGGGGAAGCTGACTCAAAGGCCCACGCCAAAGCGTGCATTGGGGGCGCATCTTGGGCGCTGCAGCCAGATTCAGGGGTGCAAAACGGACTCTGGGCTCAGCCGCTGCTGAGGGCTGCCGAAATGACCGAAAATAAGCCCATTCCCATTTGACTTTCAGATGCCATGGCCCTGCTCCCCATTCTTTGCTACCCCGACCCCCGCCTGCACAAGGTGGCCCAACCCGTGCAAGCGGTGGACGCCCGCATCCACGCCCTGATCGACGACATGCTGGAGACCATGTACGAGGCCGGCGGCATTGGCTTGGCGGCCTCGCAAATCGATGTGCACGAGCGCTTGGTGGTGATCGACACCTCCGAAGAGCGCAACCAGCCCTTGGTGCTGATCAACCCCGAGATCACCTGGATGAACGAGGAGCGCGTCAAGGGCGAAGAAGGCTGCCTGTCGGTGCCTGGCATTTACGACGGTGTGGAGCGCGCCACCCAAGTGAAGGTTGCAGCGCTGGACCGCGATGGCCAAAGCCGCAGCATCGAGGCCGAGGGCATGCTGGCCATTTGCATACAGCACGAGCTGGACCACCTGATGGGCAAGGTGTTTGTGGAGTACCTCTCGCCGCTCAAGCAAGGGCGCATCAAGACCAAGATGGTCAAAGCTCAAAAAGCCGGGCGCTGAGCACGGCATGCGGCTGATTTTTGCGGGCACGCCCGAATTTGCCCAGGTGGCCCTGGCCGCCCTGCACCTTGCCGGCCACACCATTGCGCTGGTGCTGACCCAGCCCGACCGCCCCGCCGGGCGCGGCCTGAAGCTGCAGCCCTCGCCCGTCAAGCAATGGGCCTTGGACCGAGCGGTGCCCGTGGCCCAGCCACGCAGCTTGCGGCTGGACGGCAAATACCCCGAAGACGCCGCCGCCGCGCGCCAGACCTTGCTGCACGCCCAAGCCGACGCCATGGTCGTGGCGGCTTACGGCCTGATCCTGCCGCAGTGGGTGCTCGACTTGCCGCCGCAAGGCTGCCTGAACATCCACGCCTCTTTGCTGCCGCGCTGGCGTGGGGCAGCGCCGATTCACCGCGCCATCGAGGCGGGCGACACGCAAACCGGCATCACCATCATGCAGATGGACGCAGGTCTGGACACCGGCGACATGCTGCTGGTCTTGCCCTGCGCCATCGCACCCCAGGACACCACCGCCACGCTGCACGACCGCTTGGCTGATTTGGGTGGACAAGCCATCGTGCAGGCGCTGGCTGCGCTGCCGCTGTTGCCCCGCCAGCCGCAGCCCTTGGAGGGTGTGAACTACGCGCACAAGATCGACAAAACCGAGGCTGCGCTCGACTGGGCTTTGAGTGCCGATTTGCTGGCGCGGCGCATCCGCGCCTTTGACCCTTTCCCTGGCATGACCGTGCCGCTGGCCATGGCCTCGGGCGTGGAAACGCTGAAACTTTGGCAAGCCACGGCCGAAGCCTCGGCGCACACCGCACAAGCGGGCACCGTGCTCAGCGCCGATGCGTCGGGCGTGCGGGTGGCCTGTGGCCAAGGCCAGCTGTGCCTGACCCAGTTGCAGCGGCCCGGTGGCAAACGCCTGAATGCAGCCGACTTTTTGCGCGGCTGCCCCTTGCAGCCGGGTCAGCGTTTGGTGGCCTGATGTTTTTCAGGCCGACCCTCTACCGTGACCCGCAGTTTTGGCAAGGCCTGCGCGATTTGGCACCGCAAGCCCCCGGTGTGGCCGCTTGGGGCCTGATGACCGGTGTGGCCATGGTCAAGTCGGGCATGAGCGTGTTCGAGGCGGTGGCCATGACCCTGCTGGTGTTTGCGGGCAGCTCGCAGTTGGCGGCCATTCCGCTGTTGGTGGCGGGTGCACCGGCTTGGGTGATTTTGGCCACCGGTTTTTGCGTCAACCTGCGCTTTGTGGTGTTCAGCCTGCACCTGCGGCCTTATTTGATGCACTTGCCGCGTTGGCAGCGCATGTTTCATGGCTACTTCACGGCCGACATCAGCTATGTGTTGTTCATCAAGCGCTTTGCCCAGCCCGGAGCCACTGGCACCGAGCGCACAGGCCAAGAGGCCTATTTGGCGGGCAATTACTTTTTGAATTGGAGCAGCTGGATCGTGGCCAGTTTGCTCGGCGTGGCGCTGGCCAACATCATTCCGCCTGAGTGGGGACTGGGTTTTGCGGGCATCTTGTGCCTGCTGGGCATCCAGTGCTCCTTGGCCAGCTCGCGCATGCGCATCTTGTCGGCGCTGGTGGCGGGTGCGGCGGCGGTGGTGGCTTACCACTTGCCACTCAAACTCAACATCGTGGTGGCGATTGCCGTGGCGGTGATCCTGTGCTTGACGGTCGAGAAAATCCGGCCAACAGCCAAGGCGGCGGCATGAACGAAACCGACCTGTGGACATTGGCCGTCATCGTGGGTTTGGCCGTGGTCACGGTCGTGACCCGAAGTTTCTTTTTCATCTCCAGCCAGTCGTGGCAATTGCCCAATTGGGCGCAACGCGGCCTGCAGTACGCGCCCATTGCGGCCCTCTCGGCGGTGGTGGTTCCCGAAATCATCACGGTGCAAGGTGAGTTGGTCAGCACTTGGCAAGATGCACGTTTGTACGCTGCTGCGGTGGGCGCAGGCGCTTACTTTTGGCGGCGCGATGTGTTGATCACCATCTTGGCGGGCATGGCGGTTTATTTGCCTTTGCGCTTGGGTTTGGGCTGGTGACTAGGCGCGAGCGCTCAGGCTGTGTTGGCGCTTGGCTTGAAATGCGCCTCTGGGGTGCCACGCGCCGCTTTTAAAATGTGTTTTTTGTTTGTTGTAGGGCTTGCTTTTTCATGAACGTCATCCGCTTTTCCGATCTGTGCAGCAAGGCCCAAGTCGCCGGGCAACGCGTCTTCATCCGCGCCGACCTGAACGTGCCGCAGGCCGAGGATGGCCGCATCACCGAAGACACCCGCATCCGCGCCAGCGTGCCCTGCATCCAAATGGCGCTGGATGCGGGCGCGGCCGTCATGGTG
>NZ_JBIKIL010000206.1:0-3354 GCF_044361645.1 Limnohabitans sp.
TGCAGGTGCAGGTGCAGGGGCAGGGGGGTCAATGGTTGGAGCAGGTGCAGGGGCAGGGGCAGGGGCAGGGGCAGGGGCAGGGGCAGGGGCAGGGGCAGGGGCAGGGGGGTCAATGGTCAAGCCCAGTTCTTGGGCGGCTGCGACGAGCCGGAGTTGGGGCATGTTGCGCGGCGCGGAAAAGCGGTCGGTGATGGTGGGTTTGTCGGATGTTTGAATGGCCTTTTCGATGTCGGCCAAAGTGGCCTTGGGCTTGAGTTGACGCAAAACGGTGACCGCGCCCGATACGAAAGCCGTGGCCGGCGATGTACCGGCACCTGTGACCCAAGCGTCAAGCATGTTGGGGTTGAGGCTGGTGGTCGGCCAGCTGTAAAGGTCACCTCGGTCACCGCCTTGGGCAAAGACTTTGATTTGGGGCGACACATTGCTGTAACTGGCGATTTTTTCATTCCCAAGTTGCGTCGCGCCCACGGCTACAACGTTGCTGACGCAGGCGGGGAATGCGATGGCGTTGTCCTGTGTTTCGTTGCCAGCGGCAGCAATGGGCAGCACACCTTGGGCGCGCAGCCTTGCAAAGGCGGTTTTGAACAGACTGGCGGTGTAGTCGGCGTCACAGGCAGTGGAGTAACTCCCCCCGCCCAGACTCATGTTGACAGCGGCAATGCGCGGCAAATTGTTGGCATTGCGCCGTTCGGCCTCGGTGCTGAGCCATTCGATGGACCGTAACAGGTCGCCAGAGTTGGCGTAAATGTTGGCCCGCCCAGCGCTGATGCCGCCGGTGAAGACTTGGATGGGCAAAATGCTGGCGCTGCGGGCCACGCCCCCGGCACTGGCGCCGTTGCTGGGGTTGCTGTAGTTCATGGCGGCAACGCCGGCCATGCCGGTGCCATGACCGCAATTGGCGGCTTGGGCTATGCCGCGGTTGTTCACGCCAAAACTGGCGATACAGCTTTGTCCTGCGTTCGCCGATGCGGTGTCAACAGAGCTGCCATTGGGGCAAAAAGTTTGCCCACCGGTGGTGGGCGTGGAAAAACAAGCACCTTGCACCAGCTTGCCTTGCAAGGCCGGGTGATTGAGCTCTACGCCCGAGTCCAGCACGGCGATCACATAACCCTGACCGTCGGCCCGAGTGCCGTTGACGCTGGGCCAAGCGGTTTTGCCGTCAAAACTGAATTGAACTGCACTGTTGATTTTTCTGACCGTGTTGGGGGTGTTTTGCGGTGACAAAGGGGTGTCGGGGTAGACCCCTTTGACCAAGGGCATGCCTGGCAGCAGCTCCAATTCACAGCCACTGAGTTCCAAGCGCACGGCCGCCCCCGAAATGGGCAAATAAGCGTTTTGAATACGCTGTGTGAGTTGCGCCACATCGCAACGGCTGCTGCTGGCTCCCGCTGTGACTGGGCTTTGCGAGGCTTTCATGAGTTGAGCCAAAAAGGCCGTTTGCAGTTCAACTTGCGCTGCGGCGGAGTCGGTCTGCCCGAGGGCGGCTGTGCTGAGCTCAGACGTGTCCAGCTCCACAAACACACCGACAGTGTCTTCAGCATTTTGGGGTTTGATGGGCAGGATTTGCGCTGCCACCGTGGCGTTATTGGCGAGCACAGCAGTCTCGCCACCACCTCCACCGCAAGCGATGAGGGTCAGACTGAGCATCGCCGTCAAGAGCCAAAGAAGATTTCGGTGGAGCATGGGGCTGCGCTTCATGGTGGTGGTCCTGTGTTGGCGTGCGTGGGTTAGAAAATTTTTGAACTAATTAAATATAAAACAATCATAAATAAATTCATAGTAATCTTCAAATCAGTAGGTTATTCAAGAAGTTAGGTACGCCACAGCATCCGCCCAGGCTCCTCAAAATGGCCGCACACCTGCAAATTGGACTGTACTTGCTCTTACCACCACTGGGGCCTTGAGTGGAAGGGGAAATCTACCGCATGGATGTGTCAAGAGAGCCTGCCAATGTGCGCATGCATGACCCATAATGAACTTCTCCCAACTTTGCGAGACACGCCATGGACTGGTTGAACAATTCCATCATGCGCACCCGGGGCGTGGCCCAGGGCCGCACCCTCGACACGCACGAGCTCACCGAAGCCAAGCAGGGCAAGTACCACTACACCATAGGGCCGTACTCGGCGCCGGTGCTGCATGTGCGCCCCGGCGACCGCGTGGTGGTGCAAACGCGTGACGCCTTTGAGGGCAAGGTGAAAACCGAGCAAGACCTGCCCTCGCGCGTGCTGTCCATGCCGTTCGTGAACCCGCAAAACGGCCCCATCATGGTCGAGGGCGCGAGCAAGGGCGATGTGATTGCGGTGTACATCGAATCCATGGCGCCGCGCGGCCCCAACCCACGCGGCACTTGCGCCATGATCCCGCAGTTCGGTGCCTTGAGCGGCACCTCGCTCACCGCACTCTTGGCCGCCGACCTGCCCGAACTGGTGCGCAAGGTCGACGTGGACGAGCAAGGCGTGTACTGGAGCCAGCGCGTCACGCTGCCCTACAAGCCGCACATTGGCACGCTGAGCTGCTCGCCTGAAATCGACTCCATCAACACCCTGACGCCTGACTCCCACGGCGGCAACATGGACCTGCCGGACATGGGGCCGGGCAGCATCACCTACTTGCCGGTGCGCAGCGAAGGCGGGCGTCTTTTTATTGGCGACGCGCACGCCTGCCAGGGCGACGGCGAGGTGTGCGGCACGGCCGTGGAATACGCCAGCACCACCACCATCCATGTGGACCTCATCAAAGGCTGGCAGCTGGAGTGGCCACGGCTGGAGAACGAAGCCATCATCATGGCCATTGGCAGCGCCCGACCGCTGGAAGACGCCACCCGCATCGCCTACAAAGAGCTGATTTTGTGGATGGAGGCCGAGTACGGCTACGACCGCTGGGACGCCTACATGATGCTCAGCCAATGCGGGCAGGTCCGACTGGGCAACTTTGTCGACCCGAAGTACACCGTGGGTGCGGGCATCAGCAAAAAATACTTGGCACCGGCCTGAAGCAGACGCCGTTTAAACAACCCAACACCCTAAAGGAACTCACATGGATCTCGGACTCAAAGGCCTCAGGGCCGTGGTCACTGGCGGCACCAAAGGCATTGGCCGCGCCATTGCGCAAACGCTGGCGGCCGAAGGCGCGCACATTGCCTACTGCGCACGCAATGCCGAAGAAGTGGCCCAAACCGCCAAAGACTTTGCGCCCTACGGCGTGACGGTGTTGGGCCGCGTGGTACACAAGTTCGACACTTCCTGCACGTAAGTGATTGATTCGATTAGAAACCGAGGTCAAACCGCAGACTACAAAACAGGCTTGGCGAGGTCTGATGAGGTCGGCGGTGTCAATTCCAGGGCCGCAAAC
>NZ_JBIKIL010000117.1:0-11603 GCF_044361645.1 Limnohabitans sp.
TTGGCCTTGAGCTCGGGTGGATGAAGCCTGCGCTTTTTTGTTTCAGTCATTGGTAACCCATTTCTTTGGACAGTGTCCCACTTAAACACCTGTCCCAAATTCGGGGTCCACTTCACTTGCTCGCCCTGCTTGGCAGCGCCTTCTATGCGATTTTTGTTCATCGACTCGCGGTTTACGCTCCACGCTTGCCTTCCCACACTCGGTCACCCTCATGCAGTTGCGCAACACTCAAGCTCGCTGTGACCAGCTCGCGGCGGGACTTGCACCCACAGGTGTTCGCCCATGCCGGGCGCACTCCAACAAACGGACAGAAAAGCGGCTTCGCGCGACCTATCCTTACTCGTTAGGCATCACTGCGCTCACTTCAGCTCGTAAGGAGTGCCGATTGTCTTTGTTTCAAAGAGTCGATACTGAACGTCATCAAGTTTGAGGAACGGAAAGCTTTGCCGGTATTGCGAAAGGTGCTCGGCAAAATTCGCTTTGCCTTCGGTGTAGTAACGCCACAGGGTCATTGGTGGTGCACAGTCAACTTTGAAGTTCCCAATGTACGCAATTTCGCCTGCAGAAACACGAAACGAACCAGCCTTGGCCAAGCCGTTAGGAGCTAACTGCTCTGGACCTAGTTCAAGATGCCCCATCTGCGAAGCTGATTGAGAGACGCGAATCGAGATTCGCGTCATTGCATACTCGCCCGGGGACAAGAGGAATGCATAGTTACGCAGACCCCTGGGCGCCGCTGTGGGCAATAGAGCGCCGATAATCTCTGCATCCGCTGGCAAATCAGCCTTGATATCCGTAACGGGCATTCTGTTGAAGGCGATCCGGCGAAGTTGGGCCGTTTCGTTCCCGCCGCATCGGCCGTACCTACCGAGATCTACGTCCAGCAGAACTACGCCCTTCGCAGATCCTTCGGCTCTGTAGGCAGCCTCCGTGAGTTCTCCTGCGTTGGCGCGGGCGGTGCCGACAATGATGAACTGTGAAACGAGCAAAGTGCACAAGGCTGCGACGTACATCAATCTCTCCTGTGAGGCCTAATAGTCTGACATAACCGGTGCTGCGCGGCTTCATCGAGCAGCATCCGTGTTGATGAATGGGTTCGGCACTGAATCGGGAAAACGTATGTCCCCGGCCTCGGCAATCAGCAATGTGGATGGTGCATAGCTGGGCATTGCGCTTGGGTGTTGCGGCGCTAATTCAACCCAAGCATGCATTAATGACGATCCAGCCTCCATTCGTTCAAAAAGCTCCCCAAAGAATCTACCGAAACCATCCCCGTTTCGGTTTAGTGTGAGTACAAGGTTTGCAGACTTCTGACCCGGGAGCGCAGCAGATTTTTGTGCTGTCTCGGAATGATTGGGCGATGCGAGCACAACAATTGTTGCGCTCGTAAGTTGTGCGACTTGTCGAAGCCCCGCCGGGACATCAATACCAGCAAGCGTTCCGTCTTCACGCAAGTGTGCATATAGGAACAGTATCTCGCAGTTTGGAAAACGTGTTACTGGAGCGATGTTCGTGCTTTTAAACATACCGCTCAGCGCTGCCGCATCCTCAGTCAAAAGCGGCACCAGGTCATCGCCACTGAGATTAGCAAACCCAATCGTCAGCGGAATGACCATCTGTCTATTTGCAGTTCCCGCGCCAAAAGATGGAATCTGTTCGAGGTAAAGCAAACTTCGGGGATGAAAGATCAGATAGGACCATATGGGTGCATTGAGGCCATAGAACATCTTTTTAATTCCGCACTGAAGATGGCATGGTTGACCTGTAATTATATTCACCACGACACTCGAACTACGCAGCCAGTCAAGGCGCATCTCTACGGTGTGTTCTCCGGGAGAAACATCGAAACATTTAACTTCTTCAGGTGAAACCTCGCCAACCTTTCGTCCGTCAACATAGATTCTTAGGGGGCGAATCCACAGGCGCCCACCATCGCGTTCGATGGAGATCGATGAATGGGACTGGGTAGGCAACTGCGTCTGTCTAGACGTCGCAATACGTATCAGCTGATTACGGTAGGAGATTCGCCCCCAGATAGCAGCGATAGCAACAACTAAGACGAAACTTCCAACAATGAGGTAAATCAGAGGATCCATTTGGACTAGTGCCTAGCGTGGAGGTCACCGGCGCTAAGCGGCTTTATCGCGCAGCGTCCAGTGGAATGATGGGTTGGGCGCGGGGTAGTAATACATTGTCATGTGGTGGCTTGTACGGTGATAGGAAAAGACGAATTACGAACGGAACTGCGGCAGTGATGCCTATTGCCGGAAGCCCAAAAAGCTGCGACTGCATATGTGCATGCCGCGACAAACGAGAATACGCGGAAAAACACAATTTTCATCTTTTGATTTTCATCAAACCGTGGCACGCCACCTGGCCTCTTAGCAAAAGCTTGCCAAATGAGCCACGGGGTGAGGAACAGTCCAATGACTCCAAAGAAGGTGGCTCCGTAATAGATGGCGCCGAGCTGCGACAAGCAGTTAATGATGTTGTAGTCCGGGCACATATTCATAGCGCCCAACACTTAGCGTTTATCCGCCACGCCAATGCGCCAAGCCAAGGCCAGCAGTGTCGTTCGCGGCGGATGAACCATGTTGAGCTAAACCGCCTCAGTGGCGGTGGTGTGTGGGTTTCGATATAAGGGATTGATTTTTCAAACCCCCGCCATGGGTTTCATTATGCCCATGCCTTGGCTAGATAGACCGATTTTTGAATTCTTTGGACCCTATTTTTTGATGAACGCCCAAGGTCTTGCCGCTGGTCTTGGCGCTGCCATGGCCGCGTGCTTCGCTGGCACGCCTGCTTTTGCCATACCTTGCCCACAAGTGCGTGCATCCAACCCTGACCCGTGATCGGGCCATGTTCGCTGGGGCCTGATTGTGCTGGTGCGCTTTGCATGAGCACATCCCCGGAACTCACGGCCCCGGCGCTGGTGGCGTGCGGCCTTGTTGTCCGTGCTGCCCTTTGCCCGCCTGCCCGAGCGCCATGGGATCGGGCAGGCGTTTTGGTCCTGGGCTGGTTTGCATCACGCGCAGTCGCCCATGTTCACAAGCGGGGCACTGCTGGAGGTTGAGCTGTGTCACGCCCCTCAAAGCGCCCGAACTTGGCCAAGCTCAGGCCGGGCCAGCCAGGCGGCAAACTCGTCGGCCAACTGCTGGCTGGCACGGGCCGCTTGCTGCCAGGCTTTGACGCGGCCGGGCAGGTCCAGGCCGTAGTGCAAAAAGTCTTTGCGGTCAGGAAGTTTCCCGTTCGGCAGGGTTTTGACCCAATCGGGATTGGGGGCCAGCACGATGGTGCTGTCCAAAAAGGCACTGGCCGCGTGTCGCCACTTGAGCGCTTTGTCGAACCAGCCGGGCACCACCGCTTGTTGAAAGTGAGGGTACAGCACCAAGGCGCGTTCGGGGCCTTGGGTGGATGCCGTCCAGTTCAGGTGCAGGTGGTAGTCGGTGATGCCGCCGTCCCAATAAGCGCCCTGGGGTGCGCCGGGAATGTCGTGTACCGCTTTCAGGGCAAACGGGATGGAGCAGCTGGCTTGCAGCGCGGGCATGAAGTTGCCTTCGGTCAGGCCCAGGGCGCGGGTGCGAAAGTCTTGCGCGTCAAACGGCAAAGCCGCGCCCTGCCCTGAAAACACCACCCGCTCCAGCCAGCCGCCCAAGGCCCGGCGGTGCACAGCGTTGCTCAGAAAGGCACCGGCGTAACCCAAGGGCGTGCCCAGCGGGTGCTCGCGGCCCAGCACATGCCGCCCGTGCGAGGTGAGGATGTGCAAGCGGTAACGCGGGTGGCTGAGCACCTCTTGGATGCGCCCGCCGTAAAACGCTTGAAGGCTGTGCCCAAAGGCGTCGCTGACTTGCTGGGCGCTCACGCGCTTTTGGCCGGGCAGTGGTTCGTAATGCTGGTGGATGTAATCGTGCTCCAGCCGCTCAAACGCCGCCACCGATTCATGAAGGCAAGCGGTGGCCATGCGCCACGCGCCAATCGATGCGCCCACCAGGTCCACAGGCTGCTGGCTTTGGGCGAGCCAATCACCAAAAATGAAGCGATCGAGCGGCCCCAAAATCAGGCCCTTGGGGCCACCGGCTGCGCCCGGAATGACACCGATGTGCTCGGGCCGTAGACCGTGTTTGCGGATGTGGGCCAGGGCCTTGGGGCCGGCGTGGATGTGCAGGGCTTGCATGCTGTGGTCAGTGGCTCACCGTGGTTTTCAGTGAACCGGGCTGCGGTAGGCGCGGCCCAAGCGCTCAGCCAAGGCTTGCAGACGCAGGTCCAGCGACCACAGCACGGCCCCCTCGCTCAGGCAGGTGGCGGCCAACAGTTGCAAGTCAACCCAGCCGCAACCTCGCCCAAACAGCTGCTCGCGCTCTAGAAAATCCAGCATCTCCGGCAAGTTGGCTTGTTGGGCAGCTTGCAGCGATGCCAGATCGGCCAAGGTTTGAGCGCGTCGGGGGGGCGTGCCGCAAGCGATTTCGCCCAGAATGCAGGGATGGATCAACACACGGTCCTGCGCCAGCAACTGCACCAAGGATTCATTGCCTCGTCTGAAATGGTCCACCCAAACCGAGGTGTCCACCAAAACAGCTGTCATGCGGGCAAGTCCTGCACAGGTCGGGGAATGTCTGGCATATCGACTTGGGTGCCGCCCAGTGCGGCCAGTCGTTTGGCCGCTTGCGTGCGGACAAAGGCCTTGATGGCCTCGCGGAACAAATCGGCCTTGTCCATGGACGGGTCGGCCACTTCCAAAGCCCTTTGGTAGAGCTGGTCGTCAATGGTCACGGTGGTTCTCATCACAGGCTCCAAGCATCAAACAAGGTGCAATTATGCATCTCAAAAGATGACAAGACGTGATCAATGTCTTGGGATGGCGCTTATTTCTTCAAGCCCTGCAGCTTGGCAAAGGCGCTGGCCATGGCCGAGCCCGAACCTGCCGTGACTGCGGCTGCGGGGGGCGAGGTGTAACTGCCGCCTGAACCCCCGCCGCGCTGGCGCTGGTCGCGCCCTGCCCCTTCAAACTTGTTGTCACGTGGGCCATCGCGTCTGGCAGGCGCAGCATCGAGCTTCATGGTCAAGCTGATGCGTTTGCGGACCACATCGACTTCAAGCACCTTGACTTTGACGATGTCGCCGGTTTTGACCACTTCGCGGGCGTCGCTGACAAACTTGTTGGCCAACTGGCTCACGTGCACCAAACCGTCTTGGTGCACGCCCAAGTCGATGAACGCGCCGAATTGGGCCACGTTGCTCACCGTGCCTTCCAAGGTCATGCCTTCTTTCAGGTCTTTGATGTCTTCCACACCTTCGGCCAGACGCGCCACTTTGAAGTCCGGGCGCGGGTCGCGGCCCGGCTTTTCAAGTTCGCCCAGAATGTCTCGGATGGTGATGGCACCGAATTGGTCATTGGCAAAGAGTTCGGGCTTGAGCGTTTTGAGCACCTCGCTGCGGCCCATGATGTCCTGAATGGGTTTGCCGGTCTTGACGATGATCTGCTGCACCACCGGGTAGGTTTCGGGGTGGACGCCGGTCATGTCCAGCGGGTTGTCGCCGCCCCGGATGCGCAAAAAACCCGCGCTTTGCTCGAAGGTTTTGGCCCCCAAGCCCGTCACCTTGAGCAGGTCTTGCCGGGTTTTGAACACGCCGTTGGCATCGCGCCAGCGCACCACGGCCTTGGCCACACTGCCCGACAGGCCCGAGACGCGGGTCAGCAAGGGCACGCTGGCCGTGTTCAGGTCCACGCCCACCGAGTTCACGCAGTCTTCCACCACCGCGTCCAGGGTTTTGGCCAACTCGCTTTGGTTCACGTCGTGTTGGTATTGGCCCACACCAATGGCTTTTGGGTCGATCTTGACCAGCTCAGACAGCGGGTCTTGCAGGCGCCGAGCAATGGATGCCGCGCCGCGCAGGCTCACGTCGACGTCAGGCATTTCTTGGCTGGCAAACTCGCTGGCGCTGTAAACGGAAGCGCCCGCCTCGCTGACCACCACTTTTTGCATGTCGGTGCCCTCTTGCAAGCGGGCCAATTGTTTCATCAAGTCACCCGCCAGTTTGTCGGTCTCGCGGCTGGCGGTGCCGTTGCCAATGGCGATCAGGTTGACTTGGTGCTTGTCACAAAGTTTGGCCAAAGTAAAGAGCGAGCCCTCCCAGTCTTTGCGCGGTTCGTGCGGGTAGACCGTGGCGGTGTCGACCAGCTTGCCGGTGGCATCCACCACGGCCACCTTCACGCCGGTGCGTATGCCCGGGTCCAGGCCCATGACCACGCGCGGGCCCGCCGGGGCAGCCAGCAGCAGGTCGCGCAGGTTGTCAGCAAACACCTTGATGGCCACCTTTTCAGCCTCTTCGCGCAAGCGGGTGAACAAATCGCGCTCGGTGGACAGGCTGAGTTTCACGCGCCAAGTCCAGGCCACGCATTTGCGGATCAGGTCGTCGGCTGGGCGAGACGCATGGCTCCAGCCCAAGTGGATGGCGATCTTGCCTTCGGCCAGTGAGGGGGCGCTCGCCTTCGGCGGTGTGGGCTTGCCCAATTCGGGCGTGGAGCTCGCACCCGCCTGCGGCTCGGGCAACACCAGTTTGGCCTCGAGCATCTCCAACGCGCGCCCCCTAAAGACCGCCAAAGCACGGTGTGAGGGCACACGACCTATGGGCTCGTCGTAGTCAAAGTAGTCACGGAACTTGGCCACGTCGGCGTTGTTTTCGTCTTTGCCGTTGGCCAACTTGCTTTGAAACAAGGCCTCATTCCAGAGCCATTCGCGCAGGGCTTGCACCAAACGGGCGTCTTCGGCCCAGCGCTCACTGAGCAGGTCGCGCACACCGTCCAGCACGGCGGCGGTGGTGGTGAAGTCCGCCCCCTCAATGGCCCCCGGGGCCAGTACAAAGGCCTGCGCCTCGGTGTGCGGGTCAAGGCGCGGGTCGGCAAACAGCCTGTCGGCCAAGGGCTCCAGCCCAGCCTCGCGGGCAATCATGCCTTTGGTGCGGCGCTTGGGTTTGTAGGGCAGGTAAAGGTCTTCAAGTTCTTGTTTGGTGGGCGCAGCGTCGATGGCCGCGAGCAACGCAGGCGTCATCTTGCCCTGCTCGGTGATGCTTTTGATCACGGCGGCGCGGCGGTCTTCCAGTTCGCGCAAATACCCCAAACGCGACTCCAGCTCACGCAACTGGATGTCGTCCAGCCCATCGGTCACTTCTTTGCGGTAACGGGCGATGAAGGGCACGGTGGCCCCACCGTCCAGCAGCTCGACAGCGGTTTTGACCTGCTCAGGTCGGATACGGATTTCAGCGGCCAGTTGGGCCAGGATTTTTTGCATTGCTCGCTCGGCGCATCTTGCACGCCCTGTTGATCAAGGTCAGCGAGTTTGCCACAGGGTGATCGGCAGATGCCGGCCGGTGCAAGTGCCGTGTGCGTTCAAGCCTGAGGGCCTTGACGCCAGTCGGGGGCGTGCCACCCATCTACATGCCGCCAAGAGGCCTTGTCTTGTCTTTGATTCACAAATCGCAAAAAATATTTAATAAATGTTAATTTCATCAATTTTTTGCGAAAATACAACAATACAGAATGTTAAATCAACAAAATTGACTTACATCTAACAAATATGTAGACTTCGAACAAGAATCAGTTTTAACGATTTACGGAGTTTTAAGATGAAGATTTATGAAAAATCATTTATGAGAAGGCTCTTCGGTAATTTTGTGATTTTGCTGATTCCGGCCGCTTTGCTCTTGCTCACGGGCTGTGAGACCATGAACGGTGGTGGCATGGTGGCCAATTCGGAATTTGAAAAATTTACACCTCAGCCCAAGGAGAAGCGCGTCATACAAGAAGTCAAGCTGCGTTGGGAAGTCCGCGAAGACGTGTCTCAATTTTGTGCAAAGTCGATCGGCATGGGGCGTGAGCAGGCCTACTTCACCCCGCCGGTGGCCTGCGCGGTTTGGCATGTGGCCAAAAAAGAATGCGTGATCATCACCGGCACAGAAACCACCCACTTGGCCCTGGGCCACGAGGTGCGCCATTGTTTTGAAGGCCATTTCCACAAATGAAAACAGCACGAATGCATCGCGCTGTGGGCCAACTGGCGACCGGTGCCGCAACGCAGGCCGTGAGCTCTGCGCCGCCCCAATCCGAATCACCACCGCTTTCATCTCGGGTCACGGCCCGCGCTGCACTGGGCAACTTGGCCTGTTGCCTACCCCCACTGGGCTTTGGGAATTCAGGCCCGGGCTTGGCTCGGCTCAACAGGTTTCATGCCTGACGCAGGGCTTGACGCAGACCTTCACCCACATCAGGCCGGGCGGCAAAGGGGTCTGGTGGATTCAAGCCCTGAACGATGGCTTCCATGCGGCTTTGCACGTTGCCCAGGGCTTGCGGGTGGCTGTAGATGTAAAACTGGTCAGCCGCCACCGCGTCAAACACTTTTTGCGCCACGTCGGCGGCTGAAACCTTGCCGCTTCCCACAGCTTTGTCACTTTGTGCCTGGCCGATCAATTGGCTGGCGGTGGGTTTTTCGGCAGCCAGATCCGCCGGGCGGTTGCGCTGGCTTTGGCTGATGCCGGTGGGCACGAAGTAAGGGCACAGCACACTGGCGCTGACTTGGTCAGACACCAGCTGCAAGTCTTGGTACAGGGTTTCGGTCAGCGCCACCACCGCGTGCTTGCTGACGTTGTAGATGCCCATATTGGGCGGCGTGAGCAAACCGGCCATGCTGGCGGTGTTGACGATGTGGCCCCGGTAGGCCGGATCGGCTTGGGCTGCGGCCAACATCATGGGGGTGAACAAGCGCACGCCGTGCACCACGCCCCACAGGTTCACGCCCAGCACCCATTCCCAGTCGGCCACCGAGTTTTCCCACACCAAGCCCCCTGCCCCCACACCCGCGTTGTTGAAGACCAAGTGCGGTGCGCCAAAACGCGCTTGCACATCGGCCGCCAGCTGCGCCATGGCTTGTGCGTTGGACACGTCCACCTTGCGCGCCAGCACCTGAGCGCCTTGGGCGGTCATTTCGGCTACGGCTTGGTCCAGCGCGTCTTGCTGCACGTCCACCAGCACCAAGTTCATGCCCAGCCGGGCGCCGATGCGGGCGCATTCCAGCCCGAAACCCGAGCCCGCACCGGTGAGCACGGCAGTTTTGCCTGGGAAGTGGTCGATCATGGCTTGGCCTTTTTCAGTGTGAACCCGACACGCGGGAAATGAACATGCAGCGTGCCCGCCCGCGCATCGCTGCGGCGCAAGGTGTAGCGGGTGCGGGTGGCGGCCACCAGCTCGCCCTCGGTGGGCTCAAGACCAAAGCTGTCAGCCGCGATCACCACCGGGCTGCCCAAAGCAATGCCGTGCTCGTCTTGGAACACCTCGTCAGAAAGTGGCGCAGGCGTGGCCGCGTGGGCCATTTGCACCGCTGCTTCGGCGCTCATCGGACTCATCTGGGCATGGCCAATGGCTTGCATGCGCGCCATCCACACAAGCACTTCTGGTGTGGCTTCCAAGATACCCGCCATGGCGGGCGTGCGGGTTTGTGTGAACCACAGAGGGTGGTAGGCCGCAAAGTCGGCCACGCAGGGGTGTGCCCCAAACAAAAAGTCTTGCCCGTGCAGCATGCTGGCGATGCGGCGCAAATAGCTTTTGTAAGTGCCACCCGCGTCGGCAGACGCCATGCGCGCCGCGCCGCCGCGCATGGCGGTGCGGTCGGCGACAAAGGCCTGCACCACTTCGGCGGGCGCACCGGCAAACAATTGGGCCACACCTGCTGGTTGGAAATTCCAGGCCATGGCCGTGGTGAACAAAGCACTGTCGGCCCATTGCGCCACGATGCGGGCAGCGCCCTTGTCGGCCTCAGGGTAGAGCGTGGGCGTGGGGGCAAGATGCTCCAATACATCGCAAATCAAGGCGGTGTCGCAGTAAATGTCGGCCCCGATCTGCAGCACCGGCGTTTTGCGGTACCCCCCGGTAAGCGCCATCAAATCGGGCTTGGGCATGGTCATGGGGATGAGCACACCGTGCCAGGCCAAGCGCTTGTGACCCAAGATCAGGCGCACCTTTTCGGCAAAGGGCGAGCTTGGGTAATGGTGCAGGACGAGTTCAGCCATGGCGCGCACCTCAGAGCAGTTTGACCAACTGCTTGCCAAAGTTTTTGCCTTTGAGCAAGCCTAAGAAAGCCTCGGGCGCAGCGGCCAAACCCTGGGCCACCGATTCACGTGGGCGCAAAGTGCCGGTGCCGACCAAGGTGCCCAATTCTTGCAAGGCCTCGGGCCAGACTTCCATGTGCTCACTGACGATGAAGCCTTCGATCTTCATGCGGTTCATCAAGATCAAGGCCGGGTTGGCCATGGGCAGTGGCGCGCCGTCGTAGCCCGCGATCATGCCGCAGACCGCGATGCGGGCAAAGGCGTTGGTGCGCAGCATCACGGCGTCCAAAACCATGCCGCCGACGTTTTCAAAGTGACCATCGATGCCCTTGGGGCAGGCTTCGCGCAGGGCTTTGGACAGGCTGATGTAGTCCTTGTGCGCTTTGTAGTCGATGCACGCGTCAAAGCCCAATTCTTTGACCACGTAGTCGCATTTGTCTTTGCCACCCGCAATGCCCACCACGCGGCAGCCACGGGCCTTGGCCAAAGCGCCGTAAGCGCTGCCCACCGCGCCGCTGGCGGCACTGACTGTGACCGTTTCCCCGGCTTGAGGCGCGATGATCTTGACCAAACCGTACCAAGCCGTGACGCCGGGCATGCCCACCGCACCCAGGTAATGGGACAGCGGCACATGGGTCGTGTCGACTTTGCGCAAAGCGCCGGGTACGTTGGCATCCACCACGCTGTACTCTTGCCAGCCGCCCATGCCCACCACCGTGTCACCCGCTTTGAGCTTGGGGTGACGGCTGTCCACCACCTCGCCCACGGTGCCGCCGATCATGACTTCGCCCAAGGCTTGCGGCACAGCGTAGCTTTTGCTCTCGTTCATGCGGCCGCGCATATAGGGGTCAAGGCTCAGGTAATGGTGGCAGACCAGCACTTGGCCGTCTTGCAGTTCGGGCAAGGACAGTTCGACCATTTTGAAATTGTGGACAGTGGCCTCCCCTTGTGGGCGGTTGTCCAAAACGATGCGGTGGTTGATGGGCATGGTGTTTTCCTGGTTGATCAATGGTGAAATGCTTGTGCATCGCGGTCAGAGACCGCTCCTACAAAGCTGCAGGCTTCGCGGTCAGAGACAGCGCCTACAAAGCTGCAGGCTTCGCGGTCAGAGACCGCTCCTACAAAGCTGCAGGCTTCGCGGTCAGAGACCGCTCCTACAGAGCTGCAGGCTTCGCGAGCAGAGACCGCTCCTACAAAGCTGCAGGCTTCGCGGTCAGAGACCGCTCCTACAAAGCTGCAGGCTTCGCGGTCAGAGACCGCTCCTACAGAGCTGCAGGCTTCGCGGTCAGAGACCGCTCCTACAAAGCTGCAGGCTTTGCGGTCAGAGACCGCTTCTACAAAGCTGCGGGCTTCGCGGTCAGAGACCGCTCCTACAAAGCTGCAGGCTTCGCGGTCAGAGACCGCGCCTACAAAGCTGCAGGCTTCGCGGTCAGAGACCGCTCCTACAAAGCTGCAGGCTTCGCGGTCAGAGACCGCTCCTACAAAGCTGCAGGCTTCGCGGTCAG
>NZ_JBIKIL010000118.1:0-11572 GCF_044361645.1 Limnohabitans sp.
GGGTTTTGTCTTTGGCCAGCTGGGCGTTCAGGTACTCGGCAATTTGCGGCCCCCAAAACTTGTACAGGTTGCTGCCCTTGTCGGTTTGCAGCGTGGTGCCCATTTCCAGGCGGTAGGGTTGCATCCAGTCCAGCGGGCGCAAGACGCCATACAAGCCACTCAAAATGCCCACATGGGTTTGCGCCCAATCCAGGTCTTGCGCTGACAAGGTCTTGGCGTCCAGCCCTTCGTACACATCGCCATTGAAAGCCAGCACGGCTTGCTTGGCGTTTTTGGCGGTGAACTTGGGGCTCCAGGCTTCGTAACGGGCCACGTTCAGGGCCGACAGCGCGTCCGACAAGTCCATCAGCTCGGCGATTTGCTGGAGCGACTTTTGTCGCAGCACCTCGATCAAGGCCTGCGATTGCGGCACGAACTGGGGCAGCGTGTGCGGCACGCCTGCGGCGGGGGTTTCGTAATCCAGAGATTTGGCGGGTGACAATAAAAAGAGCATGGCGACAACTTCAGAGCATGGGGTTATGGAGACTGGGGGCAGCACCAGACGCAGGGCGCTCGGTCAAGCGGCCAGAGACATATTTGTGCAGCACACTGGCGATCAGGGTTTGGTAGGGAATGCCTTCTTCCAGCGCTTTGGTCTGGATGTCTGACAGGTCACCCGAAGACAAGCGGATGTTGACCCGCCGGTCTTTGATGGCGGTGGCTCGCGCAGCGGCTTTGAACTGTGCCAATTCGCTTTTGGTGGCCACCGATTGGAGTTGCCCCTTGTTGAACAAGTCGAGCAATTCGGCTTCTTCGCGGTCAATCTTGGACATCGTCTGCTCCTTGCTTCAAATAATCACGGGTGGCCTTGCGGCTGGGGATCACGGTTTTGAGAAAAAAATGGTCCACATCTTCCACAAATGGCACGAGGTAGGCATAGCCTGCGTGGGCCACCACCAAAATGCGTTGGCCTGGATACTGCTCAGCATTGGGATGCGCCAGGATGTCCAGGAAGCCCTGCCCTTCAATGGCCACGACCATGCTTTCAAACGAGACACCCCGCTCCGATTGGAGCCACTGGTTTTTTTCGGCGTTCCAGCGCATCGGTTTCATGGTCCGATCTTAGCCGATGTGTGCATTTTGTCATCATGACCAACTTTGCACCCTTTTCGCCTTAGGTCATGGGTGGCGCAGACCCGCACGCTGACACCGCCACAATCGAGCCCATGTTCGAACTTCTTTACCGCGACGAGCACTTGGCCATCGTCAACAAGCCCGCCGGCTGGCTGGTGCATCGCACGCCTTTAGACAAGGGTGAGACCCGCTTTGTGCTGCAAACCCTGCGCGACCAAATCGGGCAACACCTCTGGCCGGTGCACCGCCTGGACAAAGGCACCAGCGGCGTGCTGGTCTTTGCGCTGAACGCCGAGGTGGCGCGCACGCTGGGCCAGGCTTTTGAAAGCGCCGAGGGCCTGCAAAAAACCTACCGCGCTGTGGTGCGCGGCTGGCCCGCCGATGCGGGCCAGATCGATCACCCCTTGAAGCGCATGCCCGACGACATGCGCACCGAGCGCCTGGCAGTGCAGCCCGCCCAAAGCCGCTTTGTCACGCTGCGCCGCTTCGAGCTGCCCATACCTCAGTGCCTACCCCAGCAAGGCTTTGCCAGCACCCGCTGTGCGGAAGTGGCTTTGGAGCCCCTCACAGGCCGCCGCCACCAATTGCGCCGCCACATGAAGCACATCGCACACCCCATCATCGGCGACGCCACACATGGCAAAGGGCCACTCAACCGGGCGGTGGCAGATTTGATCGGGCTGCAGCGCTTGTGGTTGCACGCCACCCGCTTGCAAATGGCCCACCCCGTGCGCGATCAGCCGCTGGTCATCGACGCGCCCTTGCCTGCTGAGTGGACACTTTGGAATGCATTTTCACAATGCCCGCTTGCGGGCAATGATTGATGTCTCGCAAAGCATAAGACTCGCCTCTTGATCTGCCTAAGATCACACGCTGCACCTTGGGATCACCCCCCCATGCCCCAGTCAAGCTGGCTGAGCCAGCGCCCTGTCACCCTCCAAGCCCCCGCACCATGAGCCTGCTGTTCACCCCCTTCACCTTCAACGCCCCCTCCGGCCCCCTCACTTTGCCCAACCGCATCGTGATCGCGCCCATGTGCCAGTACTCGGCCGACAACGGCCAGGCCACCGACTGGCACTTGACGCACTGGACCAACCTGCTCAACAGCGGCGCAGGCCTGTTCACCATCGAGGCCACCGCCGTGTCTGCCGTGGGCCGCATCAGCCCGGGCTGTCTTGGCCTGTGGGACGACGCCACCCAAGCGGCACTGGGTGACAAGCTGCAGCGCGCCCGCCGCTTGGCGCCCGCCATGCCGGTGTGCATTCAACTTGGCCATGCAGGCCGCAAGGCCTCAAGCGCTGCGCCCTGGCACGGCGGCATGTTGATGGCTGCTGAAAATGGCGGCTGGCAGACCGTAGCCCCCAGCGCCCTGCCCCACCTGCCGCAAGAAGCCGCGCCCACCGAACTGAGCCTGGCCGACATCGCGCAAATCAAGGCCGACTTTGTCAACACCGCGCGGCGCAGCCAAGAACTGGGCATTGAAGCGGTGGAGCTGCACGCCGCGCACGGCTATTTGTTGCACCAATTTTTGTCGCCCATTTCCAACCAACGCACCGACGCCTATGGCGGCTCGTTTGAAAACCGCATCCGCTTGCCAATGGAAGTGTTCAAGGGCGTGCGCGAAGCCTTTGGCGGCACGCTGGGCATGCGCATCTCGGGCACCGACTGGGTCGATGGTGGCTGGACAATTGAAGAAACCGCGCAGCTGTCCGTGCAACTCAAACAAGCCGGGGCACAGTTTGTGCACATCTCCTCGGGCGGTGTCTCGCCCTTGCAAAAAATCACCCTAGGCCCAGAGTACCAAGTGCATTTGGCCAAAGCCGTGAAAGCCGCCTCTGACCTGACCACGATTGCCGTGGGCCTGATCACCGAGCCAGCCCAGGCCGAAGCCGTGCTGCAGCGTGGCGACGCCGACCTGGTGGCGCTGGCCCGTTCTTTCCTTTACAAGCCGCGCTGGGGCTGGGAAGCGGCCGTGGCCCTGGGCGGCAGCGTCGATGCACAACACCAGTACTGGCGCAGCTTGCCCCGCGAAGCCAAGAACATTTTCAACGACGCCAAAATTGGCATGCGTTGATCCTTTCAAAAAGAGCCCTGCACAAACTCACCCGCTTGCTGGCCGCGCGCCCCGGCATTCAAGAGCGCTTTGTGGCCCCGGCCGAGCGGCCGCCCCAGCTGCCCCAGCCGATCGAACACGCCGCAAGCGACTGGACCCCGACCAACAAGGCGCTCAGCATCCAGATCGACTTGAAAAAGCCCCGCATCGGCGGGGCTGAAAGACCCAGCCCCAAGGGTCAGGCTGCAGGGGCTTTGGCGGGTTTAAGCGGCTAGCAACTGTTTGGCCAAGGCATGCAAGCGCGTGCCCGGCCGCGTCAAGTCGGTGACGATGCTGAAATGGTTCAGCCCGCTCAAGTCTTCGCAAACGGGCACCGTTTTGGAGCCCCATGATTGTTCAATCATGCGGTTGTGGCGCAAGAACTCGGGGCTTTCATCGCCCCCGGCCACGCTGTAAAGCACCCCCAGACGCGGGCGCTGCCATTTGGCCGGGCTGCACATGCGCACCTGAGCGGGTGTCAGGCGCAAGTCGCTTTGCACAAACGGCGTCTTGCGCAGCGGCCCCAAGTCAAACAAGCCCGAGATGGACAAAGCCTTGCGCACCAAATCTGCAGGTAAATCGCGGCCCACTTTGTGCCAGTCACAGGCGAGCAGCATGGCCGCCAAATGGCCGCCTGCCGAGTGCCCAATGACCGTGATGTTGCTGCGGTCACCGCCGTGCTCAGCGATGTGCCGCCCCACCCAAGCCGTGGCTTTGGCCATTTGCAGGGCAATGTCGGGGATGCCGACCGCTTGCTCGGGTGTACCGGGGCACAGGGCGTAGTTGACCACCACCACGCAGGCACCCAAGTCGTGCAGGGCTGGGGCCACAAAGGAGTGGTCTGACTTATCCAGGCTGCGCCAGTAGCCGCCATGGATGAAGATCACCACAGGGGCATTTGGCTGCGCCGCCGGAAAAATGTCGAGGGTCTCAGCCGGGCCGTCGCCATAGGGCAAATCCAGATGGCACTTCAGGCGCTCGCGCGCTTGTGCCGAGGCGGTTTGCCAATGGGCAAAGTGGTCCGCAAAGTCGGGCACCAAGGCCCGGTTGTTGTACATGCGGTTGTGCCAGGCGGCGTCTTGGGTGGGCATGGGGGTCTCCAGTAGAGCTTGTTTTTAGCCCCATATCTTGGCATAGATGCGCTCAGATTTTCATCTCTAAACGCAGCTGCACATTGCGCCAATTGGGCGAGGTGCTGCGCGAGGTCTCGCTCACGCCAAAGCCGCTGAAGCTTGACGAGCTCAGGTCCTCACGGGGGCTGAAATTGCTCACCGTCAGGCGCAAGGCGGTGGCCGCAGAAAAGCGCCATTGGCCATACACATCGAGCACGCGCTTGCTGCCTTGATAGACCCATTGTTGTTCGCTGCGACGGGTGTCGTAGTCGGGGTTCCAGTTGAGGTTGCCACCCACAGTCAGGGGCCTGCTGCGCAAGCGGTAGTCGGCACCCAGGTTGGCCGTCATGCTGGGCTGTTGGTCCAGCCGGTTGTTGGGGCCGGGCACTTGCTTGACATTGGATCGGAACAGGCTCAGGTTGCTGCGCATGTCCACGGGCAAAGCGCCAGCCTGCCATTGGTCCCAGCGAAACTTGGCCTCCAACTCAATGCCTTGTGTGGTGGCATCGCCCAGATTGACGGGCGTCGACACCCAGCGGTTTTGCCCGGGCGCCCAGTCAGGGCTGATTTGCTGGGCCGTGGTGTAGCGAATCAGGTCGCTGATGTGGCGGTGGAACACGTTGGCGCTGAGCACGCCGCCGCCGGGCAGGTAGCGCTCAAAGGCCAGGTCGATGCCCGTGGCCAGTTCGGGCTTGAGCCCTGCGTTGCCCAAGCGGTCGGGTTGGGTAACCACGTTGGTGCCTGTGACAGGGTGGTCTCGTGACGTTCTGAGTGGTGCCACAAGGTTGAACAGCGATGGTGATTTGTAGCTGCGCGTCAGGCTCATGCGCACCTGGTCGCGCTTGGCCGGGTCGGGCTTCCACAGGGCGTGCAACAAAGGGGTCCAGACCGCGCTGGTGTTCGATTGCAAGCCCGAGGCATCGGTGCCCTCGGTCAGAATCGATTCGTAGCGCAAGCCGGTGTAGGCCGACCAATGGGCGTTGATCTTGAACTCGTCTTGCGCGTAAGCGGCCCACCGCAAGCTGCGTGCTTGGAGGTCGCCAGAATCTTCGACCAGGGCCGCATTGCCCTCTTCCTCGCGGCGCACACCTTCGAGCTCCAGGCCGCTGACGATTTGGTGCCCGTTGTCCATGGCGCGGGTCCATTTGCCGTTCAGGCTGCCCGAGCGGTCAACAAAGTTTTGCGTTTCAAAGCCGTTGAACAGCAACACATTGGTGGCTCCCATCTGGTCCAGGCGATAGTCGTATTGCGACTGGCCCAGACCAAATTTCAACTCCAGCCTGTCGTCGGCCGACAGGCGCTGCGCCCATTGGCCGTTCAGCCGGGCCATGGCGAAACGGCTTTTGTTCAGCGTTTGGGCGCTGTCCGAGAGCAAACCGCCTTCGGTCTGACGAAGCTGAATTTGTCCAGCGCTGCGGTTGTCCGAATACACCACAAAGGGCGAGAGCGTGAGGCTGCGGCCTTGCTCACCTTTCCACTGCAAACGGGCACTGGCGTGCAGCGCTTGGCGGTGACCCAGCGATTGATTTTGGCGAACACTGTCCTCGCGCACATTCGAGGTGGTCAGCGTGCGGCCTTCATCCGGCCGGTGCTGGTCCATCAAAGACAGCGTCGCGGTGCCCCCCAATGGCTCTGTCTTGAGCGTGTGCACCCAGCTGAGCTGGGTCGAGCCCTCACCACGCTCTTGGCTGTGCGTGATTTTCAGGTCGTCGGGGTTGGCCTTGCGGCCCTCGCGCAGCACGATGTTGATGGTGCCTGCAATGGCCCGCGCCCCGGTTTCGGCCGTGGGGGCGCGCATGATTTCGATTTTTTCGACCTGCTCAGGCGTCAGTGTGTCGATGGAAAAGCCGGGGGGCACGCGCTCCCCGTCGAGCAAGATTTGGGTGAAACCGCCACCCAAGCCGCGCATGCGGATACCGCCGCCACGGCCAGGCGCACCTTGCACCGTCACGCCGGGCAAGCGCCTGAGCACCTCGCCCAAGCTCGCATCGCCTTGCTTTTCGATTTCTTCACGGCCGATGACAATTTTGGAGGCCGATGACTCGCGCCGTGCTTCGGTGTCGTTGTTGCGCTTGCTGCGCACTTCAACCTGCCCCAAATCGGTCGGCTTGTCCGTGGGCACCACGGCGCTGGGCGCAGCGGGCGCTGGCGCGTCGAGCATGGGCCCAGAGGGGCCGGGCGAGCTTTGCGCCCACAACAAGCTGGGCCCAAAAATCAAGCCCAATCCGGCAGACCGAAGCCCTTGGGCACAGCGTTTGAGGGGGAACAAGTGCAAGGAATCGGGCTTATTGGGCATCTGAGCATTTTGACAGTGACCCATGACGGGCGTGCAAAGCCCCGGTGAAAAACCGGGGCGGCACGCAGCTCAATCTTCGGGTTTGAACAAAGCGGCCACCCTGCGCTTGGGTTTGATGTTGGCCGATATCGACGATCGCGCAGTGCTGGGCACCGAGGCTTCCCAACTGGGCGTCGCCACAATTGCAGACGGCTCGTAGGGCTTGCTGAAAAAAGGGTCGCGGTTCACGGGTGCAGGGCGAAAGCCGCCCCTGCTGCGCTCGCGTGGCGCTTCGAGGGCGTCGCGCGGGTCAAAGTCGTCGCGCCGACGGCTCTCAAAGGGCCGGGCACGTGGGCGGTCTTCGTTGCGCTCACCCCATTTCTCTGGCACAGGACCGGCGGGCGCGTTGTCGAGCTGCAAGGTTTCGACTTCGATCTTTTTCTTGATCAGCTTTTCAATGTCGCCCACCAAACGGTTGTCAGAAGGGCTGACCAAGGTCACGGCCAAACCCGAGGCCCCAGCCCGGCCGGTGCGGCCAATGCGGTGCACATAGTCTTCGGCGTTGAAAGGCACGTCAAAGTTGAACACCGCAGGCACATCTTTGATGTCCAAGCCGCGCGCAGCCACGTCGGTGCAGACCAGCAAATCGACTTCGCCCTGCTTGAAGGCTTCCAGCGCCTTGAGCCGTTCGTCCTGGCTTTTGTCGCCATGCAAAGCGGCCGTTACCAGGCCCTCGCGCTCCAAAGATCGCGCCAAACGGGCGCATCCGAGTTTGCTGTTCACAAAAATGAAAGCCTGCTTGATGCCCCGGTCTTCCAGCACTTTGCGGATGACGCGGCGCTTGTCGTCGTCATGTGCGGCGTAAAAACGCTGCTCGACGGTGGAGGCGGTTTCGTTCGGCCGGGCCACCTCGATGGTGATGGGGTTTTGCAGGTAGCTGCCTGCCAAGCGCTTGATCTCGGGCGAGAACGTGGCCGAGAACAGCAGCGTGGTGCGCTGCTTGGGCAGGTAACTCAAGATGCGCTGCAGGTCGGGCAAAAAACCAATGTCCAGCATGCGGTCGGCTTCGTCCAGCACCACGTACTCCACCTGGTTCAGCACCGCGTTTTTGGCTTCGATGTGGTCCAGCAAGCGCCCGGGCGTGGCCACCAGCACCTCAACGCCTTTTTTCAGCTCCAGGGTTTGCGGCTTCATGTCGATGCCACCAAACACCACGGTGCTGCGCAGCTGTGTGTACTTGGCGTACAGCTTGATCTGCTGCGCCACTTGGTCGGCCAATTCGCGCGTGGGCAACAGCACCAAGGCACGCACCGGGTGACGGGCGGGGGAGGTGGAGGGGTTTTCGTGCTTGAGCAGGCGCTGCAGCAAAGGCAGCGAGAACGCCGCCGTTTTGCCCGTGCCGGTCTGGGCAGCGCCCATCACGTCCTGGCCCGTCAACACCACCGGAATGGCTTGGGCCTGGATAGGGGTCATGGATTCGTAGCCCATTTCGGCCACGGCTCGTGCCAGCGTCGGGGCCAGCGATAAATTGGAGAAAGAGTCGGTCATTAACCCGTGATTGTCGCATTTTGAGGAGGACAACCCCAATTGACGGCAAATGCTGTGCCCTGCAAGTGGTCAGGCAAAGCCGCATGACCGCCTGACACAGCGCTCCAGCGTTCACATTTTTGCCAAAATGCCGTGCCCCGCGCGCCACCCGCTGGCCAAACAGGCGGTCAGCAAATAGCCACCCGTGGGAGCCTCCCAATCGAGCATTTCTCCAGCGCAATACACATTGGGGCGATGGCACAGCATCAACTCTGGCGTCAAACCCTCCAAAGCCACCCCACCCGCAGTGCTGATGGCTTCGGCCATGGGTCTGGGGCTTTTCAACACCACCTTCAGGTTTTTCAAGGCGCTGGCCAAGGCCTCGGGTTGGGCCAAGCAGTCGGCCGCGCACAACTCGTAGACCAAACCCATCTTGACTCCGTCAAGGCCCAAGCGGCTTTTCAAGTGGCTGGACAAACTGCGGCTGCCCCGAGGCCAGCGCACGGCTTGCAGCACCCGCTGAGGCGACAAATCGGGCAACAAATCGAGCGACATGCAGGCACTGCCCGCCTGCAGGTCTTGCCGCAAGCCGGCCGAAGCGGCGTACACCAAACTGCCCTCGACCCCCGTGTCGGTGATGACGAATTCACCTTTGCGCTCAAATTCAGGCGGTGCTGCAGGGTCCATCTCGGGGGATGCGCCGGTGCGCAACACCACCGACTTGAGCGGATGACCTGCAAAACGCTGGCGAAAATGCGCCGTCCAGCCCTGCCCATCGCGGCCCCACACATCAAACCCACAATTGGCCGCTTGCAAAGGCACCACCGGTACGCCTTGCGCCGCCAACACCGCAACCCACGCCCCATCTGAGCCCAAACGCGGCCAACTGGCCCCACCCAAAGCCAGCAAAACCGCTTGTGCACGGACGCGCCGCACGCACGCCGGGCCAGCAGAATCGAAAGCCAAGGCATCGCCCTGCCAACCCAACCACCGGTGGCGCATGTGAAACTGCACAGGCACCCCGCCGGCCGGGTGCCTGAGCCGGTGCAACCAAGCACGCAGCAAAGGTGCCGCCTTCATTTCATGCGGGAAAACACGCCCCGATGAGCCGACAAAGGTGCTCACCCCCAAGTCCTGCGCCCACTGGCGCACGGCCTGCGCACCGAAATCGGACAACCACTGGCCCACCTCGGACTGACGGGTGCCAAAACGTGTATTGAAGTGCGCCGATGGCTCGGCATGGGTCAGGTTCAAACCACCCTTGCCGGCCAATAAAAACTTGCGGCCCACCGACGGCATGGCATCGAACAAATGCACCGCCACGCCCGCTTGTGAGAGCACATCCGCCGCCATCAGACCTGCCGGGCCACCACCCACAATGGCCACCTGTGCGTTCAACACAGGCCCCTCAAAAAGGGGGGGAATGGGGTCAAAAACGGTCATGGTGCTTGAAATTCTCTGGACCCAGCAACGGGCGCATGCGCTGGGTTTCTGTCAAAATAGCCGTCACTTTAGCTGCATCTTTAATGTTCACAAGGAAAAGGCCATGGCCAGCGATCTGATCAAACACACCACCGACGCCACCTTCGAAGCCGATGTGCTTCGGTCCAGTCAACCCGTGGTGGTGGACTTTTGGGCCGAATGGTGCGGTCCCTGCAAAATGATCGCCCCCATCTTGGACGAAGTCGCTGGGGCCTACCAAGGCAAGCTGCAAATTGCCAAGATGAATGTCGACGAAAACCGCGACATCCCTGCCAAATTTGGCATCCGCGGCATTCCCACACTCATGATTTTCAAAGATGGACAGTTGGCAGCCACCAAAGTCGGTGCCATGAGCAAATCACAGCTGACGGCTTTCATCGACCAACAACTGGCCTAACAGTTTTCGGGTGGTCTCCAGCCCCCCGAGCACCACGCATGAACCGGGGCACAGCGCCCCGGTTTTGCAGTTTGAAGTGCCCTGCTAAAACCTGTCATAATTTCCGTCATGTGTCCTGAACCTAGGACCACGCCCTGACAACCAGACTCTTCAGCCCTAAGCCCGGGCAGCACCTGGTTCACAACATTTCCACCCGGTTACCAGAAAAGCAGCCCGCAGCGGCTCGCTTCGACACAGGCCCACTCCCATGCATTTGAACGAACTCAAGGCACTTCATGTGTCCGAACTACTGAAGCAAGCCGACACGCTCGAAATCGAGAACACCGGCCGCATGCGCAAGCAGGAGCTGATGTTTGCCATCATCAAAAAGCGCGCCAAAGCGGGTGAACAGGTGTTTGCAGACGGCGTGCTTGAAATCTTGCCCGACGGGTTTGGCTTTTTGCGCAGCCCCGACTCCAGTTACACGGCCAGCACCGACGACATCTACATCAGCCCCAGCCAAGTGCGCCGCTTCAACCTGCACACCGGCGACATGATCGAAGGCGAAGTGCGCATCCCCAAAGACGGCGAGCGCTACTTTGCCCTGACCAAACTCGACCAAGTCAACGGCGATTTGCCCGAGAACAACAAACACAAGGTGATGTTTGAAAACCTGACGCCCCTGTTCCCCAAAGAGCAGATGCGCCTGGAGCGTGACATCAAGGGCGAGGAAAACATCACCAGCCGGGTGATCGACATCATCGCGCCGATTGGCCGGGGCCAACGCGCCTTGATCGTGGCCCAGCCCAAATCGGGCAAGACCGTGATGATGCAGCAGATTGCCCACGCCATCACCGCCAACTACCCCGATGTGCACCTGATGGTGTTGTTGGTCGACGAGCGCCCTGAAGAGGTGACCGAAATGCAGCGCAGCGTGCGCGGCGAAGTGATCTCGTCGACTTTTGACGAACCCGCTTCGCGCCATGTGCACGTGGCCGAGATGGTGATCGAGCGCGCCAAACGCTTGGTGGAGCTGAAAAAAGACGTGGTGATTTTGCTGGACTCGATCACCCGCCTGGCCCGCGCTTACAACAACGTGGTGCCCTCTTCGGGCAAGGTCTTGTCGGGCGGTGTGGACGCCAACGCGCTGCAGCGCCCCAAACGCTTCTTTGGCGCGGCCCGCAAGGTGGAAGAAGGCGGCAGCCTGACCATCATCGCCACCGCCTTGGTCGACACCGGCAGCCGCATGGACGAAGTGATCTTTGAGGAATTCAAGGGCACAGGCAACTGCGAGATCCACCTGGAGCGCCGCCTGTACGAAAAGCGCGTGTTCCCGGCCATCAACCTGAACCGCAGCGGCACACGCCGCGAAGAGTTGCTGCTGCAACCCGAGGTGCTGCAAAAGACGCGCATCTTGCGCCAGTTCATGTACAACATGGACGAGATCGAGGCGATGGAGATGGTCTTGAAGAGCATGAAAGCCACCAAGAACAACTCCGAGTTCTTTGACATGATGCGGCGCGGCGGCTAACCACCCTCTTCCGTCGCCCCAGTCATCGCGAGGCAAGAAACAATCCATGCCTTGTTCCCGTCAT
>NZ_JBIKIL010000119.1:0-11557 GCF_044361645.1 Limnohabitans sp.
GCCTGCGGTTTGGGGCAACTTGCTCGGCAATTGCGACAAATCTTTGTCTGCGAACCACTCAAGGCTGGGTCCAAAAACTGGGCGCTGAACTGAAAATGAATTTTTCAGGGACGACCATTTACTAACGCTTGAGCATATCGCAGTTGATGTAATTCATTGGAAATGCCGCTTATGCGGAAAAGTTGGAGCTGAATCACCGCATTTGTGTGTCCTGAGGTCATCTGGAACTCAACCATCGCGAAAGCTAAAAACTATCTATGGTTGTACCTTGGTTATACATTTTTGATTCAGCTTGAAGATTGTTGCATAAACGCTTTCTTGCGGGAGTGGCACCCTCGTCGCAATGGTGCTTCGCAGACACCATGCCATCGCCCCAAGGTTGGGGCTTTTACAAAAGGCAGGCACTCCCCGAGGGCGTAATTTCCACTAAGAGCGCATCGCTGACCGCTAAGCCCAAAATAGGCTTTTCACTTCAAACTTCACAGGTCCGGATCGATAGTCGTATTGGATTTGCCTGAACATGAAGTTCTGGGCATGGTTGTCAATGCGTGGGTGACCATGCACGGGCTCATTCAATTTGGGGCCACATATACTATGGTGAATGCCGATTCACAGAATGAAAAATACTATGAAAGTAATGGTGTTGGGTGGTTATGGAAATTTTGGGGCTCGTATTTGCCGTGCCTTGGCGGGTAATGACAACATCGAATTAATCGTGACAGGCCGTGACGGCCATAGGGCTTCAGACTTTGCTGGCAGTTTGCGTGGCAGTGCCAGAGGCCTGACCTTGGATATGCTTAGCTCGGGTTTTGCGCAGGTGTTAAAAGCCAATCAGATCGACCTGGTTATTCATACTGCAGGGCCTTTTCAGGCTCAAGACTATGCGGTAGCGCAAGCCTGTGTTCAAGCCGCAGTCCATTACATCGATCTGGCTGATGGTCGTCGCTTTGTCTGTGATTTTCCGCAGACACTGGGTGCTGCTTTTGAGGGTGTCGGTCGCGTGGCGATCTCTGGTGCCAGCACCGTTCCCGCTTTGTCTTCTGCCGTGGTCGATGACCTGAGTGCGGGTTGGCAAAGTGTGGACACGCTGGATATTTGCATCGCTCCGGCACAAACAGCGCCCCGTGGCGTCGCCACATTGGGCGCGGTGCTGAGTTATTGCGGCAGCCCCATCCAAGTCTGGCAGGGGGGGCGGTGGCAGACCCAGATCGGTTGGGCTGCGCCCCAACGCGTGGCGTTTCAGCGGCTACGGCCTCGGCTGGGTGCGCCGTGTGACATTCCCGATCTTGAGCTTTTTCCGAAGCACTACCTGGTGCGTGAACGCGTGACGTTTCGGGCTGCTTTAGAGGTGGGACTGGGGCAACAGGCATTTGCCGCTCTGGCCTGGCTGAGGCAAGTGGGGCTGCTCAAGAAACCATCGTCTTTGGCCAGCATCTTGAACGCCGCTGCCAAGTTGTTTGACCCTTTCGGTTCTGAATTGGGCGGTATGGTGGTGCGCGTGTCCGGCAAAGATGGCACTGGCGAGCGGGTAAAGCGGGCCTGGCATCTCGCTGCAGACAACGACCACGGCCCCGAAATTCCTTGCATGGCCGCTATTTTGTTGGCGCGTCGATTGGCGGCAGGTGAGCCCATGACTCACGGTGCATATGCCTGCATGAGCATGATCAAGTTGGTGGATTTTGCGCCCGAGTTCGCCAAATGGGGCATGCTGACCGATATGGTGGAAGAGGGCTTATCGCATGGTTCACCGCAGTTTTGAATTTGTCATGCCTGCTAGCGCTGCTGTGGTGTTTGATGCCTTCCACTATCACCATTGGCGCCACCGCTGGGACAGTCTGGTCAGTGCCACAGTGATCGAAGGTGGTGCCCATTGCCCCTACGTGGGGGCGGTCACGCATAACGTCGGCAGTGGCTGGATGCGCAATTTGTCCATGCGAACGCAGTTTGTGGCTTTTGACCGGCCTCGCCTAGCGGCTGCATCCATGCTGGGACAGTCTTTTCCTTTCAAACGTTGGGCCGCCTCAATGCGCCACAAAGAACTGGACAATGGTCAATCCTTGCTTCTTTATACCTACACTTTGGAGGTCGGGCCGAGTTGGATTGCATGGTTTATCCGTCCCATTGTAGAACGCGTTTTTGAATACCAAACGCGTCAGCGATTTCAGCGTCTGAGCAAGTATCTGACAACTCACGCTGATGCTGTCTACCGTTGGCAGCAGGACAGGTAACACATGACTGAGGACGCTGATTTTGAGCAGTCCAAAGGCAGCAAGCTGTTACGCTGGAGTGTTGTCTTTGTTTGACTGTGGACTGCGATTGTCAGTGCTTTGGAAATGCAGGGTCAAAGCCGACAATTGTTACAGAATGGGGGGATTTCTGACACCTGGCTATCCCATAAGTTGGTACTGTTCGGTGCCGGATTAGATGCAATCTTGGGTCTGTGGCTATGGCTGCGACCACATCGTAGAGTCTACTTGCTTGCTCTGGTCATCATGGTGGTCATGACTCTGGTGGCCACGGCGCTCAAGCCTGACCTGTGGTTCCATCCGCTGGCCCATTGAGCAAAAACATTCCCATCGCTGTGGTGCTGTGGCAGCTGGCACATAGATCCAGATGAGCACCTATTTGATTGTCAAATGGATGCATGTACTCTCCAGCGTGGTGCTGGTGGGCACGGGCTTGGGAACCGCGTTTTACCTCTTTTTTGCCAACCGCAGTGGTGAGGTGGCAGCGCAAGCCGTAGTGACGCGTTTGGTCGTGCGGGCAGATTGGTGGTTCACGACGCAAGCCATATTGCTTCAGCCGGTCACCGGTCTCTGGTTCATGCATCTGATGGGTTTGCCGCTGAATACGCCTTGGATACTTTGGGCATTTGCCTTGTACTGTTTTTCGGGTTTGTTCTGGAGACCGCCGCCACCTGTTCGCCTTTTTCATTGAAGGCGGCGACCTTGTTGGAGATTTTTTTGTAGCGCCCTTGGTGGTGTGTGTCTTTGTTGCTGTGCTGAAGCAAGTCGCGGTGAAGTTGCTGGATGTGGTTTTCGTTGAACGCAATGTGCTCCCAGGACGCGTAAAGCAGTTCCAACACATCGGCATAGCCCGCGACTTCTTGCTCGTCGCGGGTGGTGAATTTTTTGACCTTGATGTTCGAGAGCAAGGCGTCGACCTCGGCATTGCTCAGTTTGCTGCCTTCAATGCGGGTGGATGAGGCCACGCTTTCGATGGTGGCCACACGCCGCAGTGCCAACAGCCGCTCGGGTGCCAGTGAACCCAAAGCCCGCCAGGCCCCTTTGAACTCGTCAATTTGGGCAATCAGCGACAGCACTTCGGGTGTGATCTGGAGGGTGTCTGTTTTGAACATAGCCATAAATATCCACAAATGTCCATAATCCAGCATAAAAACCCACGGCCCTCGCACAGGGCGCAACACAGGCCATGAAGACGTCCGCCCTTTATCGTGAGGGCGTTTTGGGGGTGTAAATCTGGTCGAAAATGCCGCCATCGGCAAAGTGTTCTTTGCCCACTTTCTCCCTGCTGCCAAAGGCTTTTTCCAGGGTGAACAGCTGCATTTTGGGCAGCTTGGCGGCGTACTTGGCCAAGAAACGAAGAAACTCAATGCTTGTGGCCTTCGCCGTGCTTCATGGCCGGTGCAGCGGCCGTGCGGGCGGGTACTTTCAGTTCCACCGACTGACGCTTGCCATCTTTGCCTTCCACCACCAGCGTCACGGGCACGGTGTCACCATCTTTGACTTGGGCTTTAAGGTCCATCAGCATGACGTGGTAACCGCCGGGCTTGAGCTCGACCGCTTTGCCTGCAGGCAAGTCCAGGCTGGGCACTGCACGCATTTTCATGATGCCGCCGTCCATGCGCATCTCATGCACCTCGACCACGCCCGCCACAGGCGATTGGGCCGAGACCAATTTGGCGTCTTGCGCCGATTGAATCTGCATGAAGGCACCGGTGGCCTTTTGCTGGGGCACGGTGGCGCGCACCCAGGCGTCTTTCACGGTGACTTGGGCTTGCGCGGCCAAGGACACCGTCATGGCCAGAAAAAAGGCAGACACAGACAAAGCGGGACGGGACATGGATCACTCCTGGTGGTTATCGAACAAATGAAGAAGAACAGACAGTGCACACGGCAAACCCCATCAAGCGGGGCGCAAAAGCACAGGGGACACCGAAACCGACTCAGCTCCCCAGCGTTTCTGGGGGCGGTGTTTCAGGCGAAAAAGAGGGGGGGTGCGCGGGCTTGCCAGGGTTGCCCCAGCAAACTGGCCAGCCGAGCCGCCGGCAGGGCTTGCAAAACATGGGACAAGTTGCCCGCTGGTAAATCGGCCAGCACGTCGGCCGCAGGCGGCGCGATCAAGGGCATGCAGGCGGGGCAGTCGAGCGCGGTGTGTGCCACCGCCGCATCCACATCGGCACCTGCAGCGTCCACCTGCACCAGTTTCACGCCACCGATGGCGCTGCAAACCAAGTGCACGGCCTCTGGTTTGACCAGCGGTGATGCCACGGCCGCCCCGACAAACAACGCAAACCACACCAGCACGAAGCGGCTGAGGCGGTGGGCGTTGCGCAGGGACTGCAAGAAATTCATAGGCGACGATTATGACACTGAGGCTTAAAACAGCTCATGCCAAATCGCGCATCAGCTGCCCTTCGATCTGCGCCCAATCTTCATCGGTGAACAGGCGCGATCGGGTGTGAAAGGCTTTGCCGGTATGGCCCTCCAGCGAAAACGTGCCGCCCGAGCGTTCAACCTGGGTTGAAGACAAGCGCTGAGGGTTAGTGTTGTTCAAATGGCTTATTCAAGGTGCCACCAAAGTCAGGCCCCGGTCACGGTACATCGCCAGCAGGCGACCGTCAGCGCGCAACTTTTGCAGCGCAGTCTCCAAAGCAAGCGCCAACTTCTTGTTCTCGGCATTGACTGCCATGCCAATGGGCCAACCATTGTCGGCCAAACCAGGCAGGGTCAGTTGGGTCAGGCCAAAGCCCGCAGCAGGCCGTCCTGCGGCACGCAAGGCCGTCTCGGCTTGGGCGCGCGTCACATAGGCCGCAGCAGCGTCTGCCTTGATCACCGCGTGCGCAGCATCAATGCCCGAATTGAACATCTTGACTTGAGAGCGCAAACGCCCGCCACCAAAACCCAACAAGGTGCTGGCAGCGCCACTGCCGCGCTCTGCAACCAAGGGCAAGTCCTGCAAATCCAGGCCCGACTGAACAGTGGGCAAGCGCTCCAGTGCATGGAAGATGACCAGCACTTGGCGAGAATAAGGTGCAAAGATCAGCGCTTGCTTGTTGGCCACCATGAGGAATTTATCCACCGGCACATGCAGCATGACGTCGGCTGGCCCATAACCCAGGTAGTGGCCTCGCCAGACCATGTTGCGCAAGTCATCGTTCATTTTTTCGCCCGCATCAAAGGGCAGCAAATTGAGCTTGAGCCCCATCTCTGAGGCCAGCGCTTGGGCCAGCGCCACATCGACACCGTCCATGTCCTGACCCTTGCCATCCGAGAAGGGGGCATTGTCTTTGTACAAAGCCACCTTGAGCGCGCCACTGGCGCGCACTTTGTCCAAATCAAACAATTCCTGGGCTTGCACGGTCCCGGCACCCAGGCCCAGGCTTGCGCCTGCACAGGCCCAAGTTGCGGCTTGCAGCCACTGGCGGCGTGTGGGCTGGTTTGAAGAAGGGGGCTGCACTGTGTTGTGTGTCATGGAGTCTCCTGTTTGGGAATGCGGTGCAATGCGCGAAGAATCAAACTTATTTTTCGCGCCGTGTCTCAAGGTATGTGCGAATAGCCCACATGGCTTCCTGGCTCAGGGTGCTCTCAAAGGGCGGCATGTAAACGCGGCCGTCACGGGTGCGGCCACGGCGAACGATCGCCAGATAAAACTCGTCCATCTCAGCCATGCACGCATTTTTTTTGGCCTCATCGGCCATGCCCGTGCAGTCGGCATCCATTTTGCGCAGGTCGGGCGCGATGCCGCCTGAGATGGCTTCCAGTCCGTGACAGCGGGCGCAGTTTTGGTTGTAGGCAGAAGTGCCAATGCGCAAAGCTTCCTTGAATGCCGGGCCGCTGCTGTAGGGGTTGCTGGGCAACCACTTGGCCCCCAGTTGTGGCAGCGTTTTGGTGTCTACAGCCTGCGGCGTGACGTCGCCGTGGGCCCACAAAACGGAACCCGTCAAAGCCAAGCCAATGGCCAAAAAAGCGGTGCGCAAAGCGCGATTGAAAGAGAGAGTGATGTGCATGAAGTGACCCCGCATCGGTTGAACAATGCTGGATTACTGGCAAATAGCGTGCCATGCAACGCACTGTTGCAATATTGGACAATGTGACACCAAAGCGTTTTATTTTGTTTTTGTAGCAATATTCTGTTTCAAAAAGTTACATACAACTGCCCGCAAACTCCGAATAATGGCCTGCACAACACACCAAAACTTGGCCGGTCTTTTGCATGTGCTCTGAATCGGTACATTTTTTGCAGAGAGTTGTTGTGCATCATCAAACTGATAGCTTCGCGCCAGACGATGCGTCCGGCGATGATTCGGCTGAATTAGTCCATCTACAAGAAATAGACACGCCGCAAAGCCCCATTTGGGCTTTGACGGACCTGTCAGGAGACAACATGCTCAGCACGCCGACACGCACCCCGCCGAACAACGGGGTTTATGCGCTCAACAGTGAGCAACATCGTCACCTGATCCGGGAGTCCCATGGGCGCAGCCAGTCTTATGGGCTGGACACCTGGATCAAACCGGATTTTTCACCGCTGCCCCAACGCGGTGTCGAAAGTGCGCGCGACGAAAACCACCTGCTTTACCAGCACGCCAGCCCGGTGATGGAAACGCTTTATGAACAGATCGCCAACACCCACAGCATGGTCCTGCTCACCTCCAGCAATGGCTTGATCTTGCACTCGTTGGGCGATGCAGATTTTCTAGAAAAAGCCACCCAAGTGGCCTTGATGCCCGGCGTCGAATGGTCCGAACAAAGCCGGGGCACCAACGCCATTGGCACGGCTTTGACCGAAGGCCAACCGGTGGTGGTGCATGGGCGCGACCACTTTTTGCAGTCCAACCAGTTCCTGACCTGCTCTTGCACGCCCATTTTTGACCCCTACGGCAAAGTCATGGGCGCTCTGGATGTCACCGGCGACGAACGCAGCTACCACCAGCACACCATGGCACTGGTGCGCATGTCGGCGCAGATGATCGAGAACCACATGTTTGAGAACGTGTTTCCCGACGCCTTGCGCATCCACTTCCATTCGCGCCCTGAATTTCTGAACACCTTGGTCGAGGGCATTGTGGTGTTCGCGCTGGATGGCCGCTTTTTGTCGGCCAACCGCAGCGCCCAGTTTCAATTGGGTTTGTCGGTCAATGCCATGCAGGCCCACACTTTTTCCTCGCTGTTCAACCAACCCGTGTCGCAGTTTCATGACCGGTGGCGCCACTCGGCAGGGCAAGCGGTCAGCCTGTGCATGCACAACGGCGTTTCGGTGGTTTGCCAGGCAAGGCTCAAACCCAGCAAGGCCTGGTTCAGCGGTTTGCAGCATTCCCCAACAGCCACACCCTCGCCGCAGCACAATGCCCATGACCATGCCCATGTCCAAAAGCCTGCCAGTCCAGCGCCCGAGTCCACGCCTGCGACCCGTGCGACGACAGCTGCTGCTGCAGGGCGTGCCAGCTTGTCGAGCCTGCACTACCTGAACACCGGTGACCCGCAAATCGCAGCCGTGCTGCACAAGCTGCAGCGCGTGCAAGGCAGCGACATCCCAATCATGATCTTGGGCGAAACCGGCACCGGCAAGGACATCCTGGCGCAAGCCATACACAACGATTCGGCCCGTGCACGGCAAGCTTTTGTCTCGATCAACTGCGCCTCCATCCCCGAGAGCCTGATCGAGTCGGAGTTATTTGGCTATGAAGAAGGCGCCTTCACTGGGGCCAAGCGCCGAGGCGCACCCGGCAAGATCCAAATGGCGCATGGCGGCACCCTGTTTCTGGACGAAATCGGTGACATGCCCACACAACTGCAAGCACGTTTGCTGCGTGTGCTGCAAGAACGGCGCGTGACCCCCTTGGGCTCGGGCAAAGAGTACGACGTGGACGTGATGCTGATTTGCGCCACCAACAAAAACCTGAAAGCCCTGATCGCCCAAAACCAATTTCGCGAAGACCTGTACTACCGCCTCAATGGTCTGGTCGTGCGGCTGCCCGCACTGCGTGAGCGATCAGACTTCGAAACCGTGGCGAACAAGATTTTGTTCAACCTGTGCCATGCAAATCAGAAAATCCACATTTCCGACGAAGTGATGGCCTTGTTTTTGCAATACCGTTGGCCAGGTAATTTTCGCCAGTTGCATAACCTGCTGCGCACCGCGGTGGCCATGCTTGGGCACAGTGGAAGCATTGGCATGGCGCACTTGCCAGATGACTTTTTGGAAGAGGTGCAGCAAGCGCCTGTGCGCCTCCAAGCCGAACCACTGCCTTGCGAAGAAGCCGCCTTGGGCATGCCCCTGAGCGCCTTCCAGGCACGCACCCTTGTGGCTGACAGAGCGCCAGTTTGCGCGCCAGAGGGCGGCACTGCACCCTGGTCAAATACGCCCACTGCAGCAGCGCAGCCTGCGACGATGGCGGTGAACGCCCCCACCAGCGCGCTTGCGCCTCGGTTGCAAGATGTCGCCCTGCAAACCATGACCGATGCTTTGCGGCAATGCCGTGGCAATGTGTCTGCGGCTGCGAAATTGCTGGGCGTTTCTCGCAACACGATCTACCGCAAAAAAGACCTTTTACCGCCTGACGTCTGGGGCTGAACCACAGGCGTTGGGCCAGGCTTGACGCTCCAGCCAGAGCTGCTCTGCCTCACGCCAAGCGCGGCGTTGGTTGAACACATGCTGTTGCTGCCACGCCTGCACTTGCCCTGGCTCAGGCGTTGGCCATGTGGCAGGCGGCACCAGCCCCTGCACCCCTTCTGCCTCAGATTGCCCCTGCTCCAGCCTGCGCCAGGCATGCGCCAAAATGCCACACAAATAGCCCCTTTGGCGCTGCAGCACCGGCTGCACCTGCACAGGCCCGGCCACCAGGTGTTGCCCGATCAGCCAATCGGGCTGCATGGCCTGGAGCCAATCCAGCGCTTGCAACCAGCCCAGCACGCTGCCCTGCGCCAGCACAGGCCAACGACCATCCACCAAACCGCCGACCACCACCAAACCGCCTTTGGCTTGAACTTTTGCAGGTGTACCGGACGAGGGGGACCACAACACCAGGTCGTTTTCTGTGTGCGCCTGCCGCATCTCTTGCACCCACCAAGAACGTCCTCCGGTGTGTAACCACTGCCCCTCATGCAACAACCGTTCGGGCAACACAATGCGTGTGCCTTGCATGGCAATTCCACCCATTTCATGCGTCAGCGAAGCCAAACACTGGGGACAACGCGCTTGCATGGCCTGTGCTGTGCCCGCCAAGGCCATGACTGGGGCAGCCAAAGCACTGTTGCCCAGCACCTGCTCGGCATGGGCGTGCGTATTGATCACTGCGGCCACCCGCGCGCCGTGCTGGCACGTCAAGCTGTCGCGCAACGCCACCCCCGCTTGATGGCTTGGCCCGGGGTCTACCACGGTGCGCTCAGGGCCCTGGCCCAAGACCACGGTGGTGACCATGGGCTCAGCGCGCATGGCAGCTATGCCCGTGTGCAGCACCGTGGGCCAGCGCCCATGCACCACGGCAACATCGGGCAAGACCTGCTGCAAAGTCAGTGTTTCATGCGGGGGACAAGCGCTTTGGCCTGCAGGCAAGGGCTGGGCCTGTGCCGCCAGCGCCCACACGGCCCCCAGGGTCAGCCCCGTGCACCTGCGCCGAAAAGTTCGCATTGACACAACGCAACAATCCAGACTGCTCCAAACTGGGACACTCCAGCCCGTGACAGCGCCGAGCATGCTTGGGCAGGCGGCAAAAATTGACGAAAGAGGTGGCACTTATGTTGCTAATGATGGTGTTTGGTACAGCGCACTGAACATCTTCACACAAGCAGCACTTGGCATGCCAGCCCCTCATTCCTCGAGACGATCGCACGCATGAACACGCTTGCCCATCCAGTCAGCCGCTGGCACCAGCGCATGTGGGGTGCTTTGCTCGTCCAACGGCTGCCCGGCGTCTCGCGGCCCAGCATGTCGCTGGAGCAGTTGCCACAAGGCCTGTTCCTGCTCTGGCTGTCTTTCATGGGCTTGCTGGTGTTTGCCGCCAGTCTCATGGGCCAACACGGTCTGTGGCAACGCCTGGTGCGAGCCGACCCCACCGGCCTCACCATCGTCATCGTCTTGCTGTTCCTCGGCAGCTCACTTTGGGCAGGCCTTCGCAGTTGGCGCTTGGGCCTGCAATGGCAAGCCCTGCAGCAGCCTGCACAGCGCTCGGAGACAGGCAAGCCAAGCTGGGCCACCGACTACCTGACTGCCCGCGCCCACAAGGCCACCGACAAAAGGGTCTTGCAACAGGTCTTGAGTGATCGAGCCCATGGTCCGCAAGAAATGGCCTGGTGGCTCAATGGCACCCAGCTCAAACTGGGCTTGCTGGGCAAGGTGATTGGTTTTTCTGTGCTGGCCTTTGAATTGGGTCGCATGGATGGATTTGACCCTCAACAATCGGCCCAAATGCTCAAGAGCCTGACGGGCGGACTGGGCATCGCCTTGCTGACCACCATCACGGGCTTGGCTGCCAACATTTTGTTGGGTCTGCAGCTCATGCGCATCGACCGCTTTGCCGATGGGCTGGTGGCTGAAATTTTGATCCGTGGCGAAGCCCAGGCCATGCACGAGACATTGGACAAGGCCAGTCCATGAGCATAGGCCGCAGCACGCGTGACACCGAAACCGACCCGTTTTACGACATGTTGTTCAACATGTTGATCGCCTTCGTTTTTTGCTTTGTCATCGCGCTGCTGGCTTTCAACCCCTTGGCCAAAAAGGCAGGGGACGTGCCGGCCAAGGCCGAGTTCATGATCACCGTGTCCTGGCCCGACGACAACCCCAACGACCTGGACACCTGGGTGATGGAGCCTGGCGGCAAAGTGCTGTGGTTTCGCCAACGCGATGTGGGCATGCTGCACCTGGACCGCAACGACCGAGGCGACAAAAACAACTCGGTGGTGGTCAATGGCCAAACCATCACCAGCGCCGCACGCCAAGAGATCGTGACCCTGCGCGGTTTGGTGGCAGGCGAATACGTGGTCAATGCGCACTATTACGAAAGCCGCAACCAGCTGCCTGTGGATGCCACAGTGACCGTGATCAAGATCAACCCGCAAGCCCAGATCGTGTACTCGGGCACCCAGCAACTTGGGGCCAAAGGTGAGGAACGCACCTTGGTGCGTTTTTCCATCGACGACAGCGGACAGGTGCTCGACGTGAACACCCAAGAAACCCATCGTGCTGCGATCGGGTATCTGAGTTTTGATGAACCTAGATCCGGCAGTTATTCTGTCATCGTGAGCTGACTTGGTGGATACCAAGGCGGCAGGGGGCGGGTGATTCTCTGCACCACGTAGTCCAAGAACGTCTT
>NZ_JBIKIL010000120.1:0-11526 GCF_044361645.1 Limnohabitans sp.
ATCGATGATTTCGAAAGGCTTGACCACGGCACCAGCGGGGAGGTACTCGATTTTCAGGCGACCACCGGACATTTCGTTCACGCGGGTGACGTATTGCTGGGCCATCTCGCTGAAAATTTCGTTGGTGCCCCAAGAGCCTTGCATCTTGAAAACGACAGGGGCCTGAGCCACAGCGATCATGGGCACACCGGCCAATGGCACAGCCACGGCTGCAGTGGCCGCTTTGCCGAAGAAACGGCGACGGCTGGTATCGGTGGCCTCGCTTGCCGAGGTGGAAATGTCTTGGTTTTGGGTCATGGGTTGTCTCAAGTTGAACAAACAAGCGCAAAAACTTACCGCTTGGTCTGCGATTATGGCCGCACGAAAGGGTGTGAAGCTAAGTGGAAACCCGTGTTTGGCGCGTGATTATTTTCAAGACGATAAAAAAAAATTCAATCACGTCAACAGATCAAAACCTTGTAACTCAACACTCAAAAAAACCGATGTGAAACCAGCCAGTTTGGCATAGAAAAAAGCCTGTGGATGGGCTTGAACCGCTTGACACATTTGCGGCACCCAAGGCTGAACATGGTGTGTGAAAAAAGCCATTTGGTGGGTCAAGTTGGCCACCGCCACGTCGTCACCTGCGATCAAATAACGCATGACCTCCAACACATAAGCCGCGTGGTCCTCGGTTTCCGACATGTCCGGTGTGCGTCCCAAGCCCAGCATGGCCAAATCGTCCCGCAAACGCACCAGTGGTTTTTCGTTCAAAAAACCACTGAGGTAATGTGAACCATACAAGTACAGCTCGGGCTTGCCCACACCGCCGAACAAACGGTTGTACTCCAAGGCAACTTGGGCTGGGGTCAGCGTGCGCGCACAGGCCACCAAATCTCGCCATGGTTCTTCTAAAAAGGCACCCGCAGCGGGTGCTTCGGTCACCGCCACTTGCAATTGGCCCAACAACTGTGCTGGTGGCGCAGCGTAAAAAAGCTGGGACAACAGGCCGTAAATTTCGGCACGCGCGGTTTCTTCGTCCAGCGCGTGGCCACTGGCAGACAAGTTCAGGTCTGGGTTCATGACAAGCCTTTATTTCGGTTGACGGGGCGACTGGCCATCGGTGATGCGCACTTGGTTTTCGTCGGTGAACATGTCGATGACACGGCAATCTCCGCACATTTTCAGGCGTTCCAGCGCTGGGCCCTGAAACATGCTGTGGCCCGTCAATCGGCCCAGCATCGTTTCAATCGCCTTGAGCGTGCCAAAGGGCTTGCTGCAGCGGATGCAGGCATAGGGCGGGCTGCTGTGCACCACACGCGGCTGCGCACGTTCAGGCAGCAAGGACAGGCGCGGCTGCAAGGAAATGGCGTTTTCGGGGCAGGTTTTGGCGCACAGACCGCACTGCACGCAGTTTTTCTCGACAAAGCGCAGCTCGGGCTGCAGCGGGTTGTCTTGCAGCGCCGAGGAGGGGCAGGCCCCCACGCAACTCATGCACAAGGTGCACTTGTTGGCGTCCACCGTGATGCTGCCCAGGGGCGAACCCGCAGCAGGCAAATCAAAGGCTTGGGGGCGCGTGCCCTCGTCCATGGCCATCACGGGCGACTGGGCCATCAGGTGGTCAATCACCAGCTCCAAGTTGCTGCGCTTTTCGGCCTGCACCGCGTGGCGGGCGGCGGTGGCCGGGCCTGTGGGCAGGCTGGCGGCTTTGAGGCTGCGGGCGCACAGGCGTTGCAAATCGCCATCCAATGATGTTGCGGTATTGGCTTCGATCAACTGGAAATGCACGCCGGTGTAACCCAAGCCGTGCAGCAGGCTTTGGGCCACAGCCATTTGTTGCATCAGGGCGGCGCGGTATTGCGGCGCTTCTTCGTGGGTGAGCAGCACCATGACCTGGCGCGCACCGTAGGCCACGGCCGACAGCCACAACTCCATGCCCACACTGGCGGTGTGCCACAGCGCCACGGGCATGACGCGGGCGGGCACGCCTTGCAGCACACCCAGCTGCGCACCCCGGCCCAGCTCGTTGATCAGGGCTTGGCCTTGTTCTTGGCTGTGTAAAAGCAAAGCGGCGTCGCGTCCACCAGCGGCCTGGTAGGCCGAGAGCAATGCGCGGATCTTGCCACCTTGCTCTGCCGGGCGCGGGTAGGCATAGGTTAGGGCTCCTGTGGGGCAAGCCGTGGTGCAGGCCCCGCAGCCCACGCACAAATTGGGGTTGACCACGATTTGTTGGCGGCTTTTGTCCGAGCGCACCGCTTCGGCCGAGCAGATGTCGATGCAGGCGCTGCAACCGACTTGTTCGTTGCGGCTGTGCGCACAAAGCTTTTGTTTGTAGGCAAAAAAGCGGGGCTTTTCAAACTCGCCCACCAGTTCGCGCACTTTGAGCAAGGTGGGCAGGTCTTGCCCATCCCAGCGGAAGTAGCCCTGCGGCAAGGCGTGCGATGTGAAAGTGGGCGCGGCCAAATCTGCGCGCAAGTCCAACACCACGTCAAAGCGCTCGGTTTGCGGGCGCGCTTCGCGCGTGAAGTCGATGGCGCCAGCGGCCTCGCACACCTTGACGCAGTCACGGTGTGTGCTGCAGCGCGAGAGGTCGACTTGGTAATCCAGGCCAATGGCCTGCTCAGGGCAAGCGGCCACACAGGCGTTGCAGCGGGTACACAGGTCCAGGTCAATCGGGTTGCTGGCATCCCACGACACCTCGAACGCGCCCAACCAGCCCTTCAGGCTTTGCAAGCGTCCCGAAACCACCGGAAAACGACGCTCTTGCTGACCCCCATTGCCGCCAGGGCCTTGGGCAAACACCGTGACCTGCATGGCATCGGCCAAAAAGCTGGCGGCACGTTCGGCCGCATCGATGGCGCCGATGATGAGCACGCGTCCCTCGGTTTTGTAGGTGACGGTGGGCACCGGCTCGGGTTCGGGCAGGCGGGCCGCGGCCAACAAGGCGGCGATTTTGGGTGTGGCGTGCTCGGCCTCGCGGCCCCAGCCCCCGGTCTCGCGGATGTTGACGAAACGGATCGGCGAGATCGCGCCAACGGTTTGTTCGGCCAGCTCCGAAAACAGGCGTTTTTCTTGGGTGCAAGCCAGCACCACGGTCTCGCCGGTTTTTACGGCCTTTTGAAATTGCCCGGCCTCGCGGCGGCACAAAGTGGTGTGCAGGCTCAGATCTTCACCCAGTGCTTGGCCCAGGGCTTGGGCTTGCAGGGGCATGGTTTGGTTGCAATTGCAAATCAGGGTGGTCATTGTGCAGTTGGGCAGGGGCTTGCCGAGGGCTTGTGGAGAACAAGTCTTGTGGCAAGTCTGGTGGAGGGATCAAAGGCGGCGACTGTGCCACATTTGGCGGGCTTTGCGGGAGGACCGGACTTTGCTCAGGCTTGACCGGGGGCTGAGCCTGCGCGGGGTCTGCTGGTTTCGACCCGTCGGATGGAGCCAACCCGGCGTGGGTCGCCGGGTCTGAATCGGTGGTCTCGGACGGTTTGGGAAACAGGTTCAGAAATTGTGCCCCGACCATTTTTTGCAACATACCTGCAGGCAAGGGATCGGGGGTGTTGTAGTCGCCAATGTAGATGTCCAAGCCGTCCATCACGTTGAAGTGAGGGTCGGTGAAAAGTTTTTTAAGCGCCGCGTTGCGCACATCGGAGGCCACGCCTTGCCGCATGAAGGGCTGAAAGTTCGACGTTGGGGTCAAGGCCCTCGCGTCCTCCAAAGTGGGCAACTCGGGCGGCGGCGCACGGTCGCTGGCCTGAGCCTGCGCAGCGCCAGCGCTCACGCCGGGGGGGGTGTTCAGGTCGGTGCCCGAAAGCGCTGTGTTGGGCGCTGTTTTGGGCGCTGTGTTTGGCATTGTGTTGGGTGCAGCGCTTGACTCCGACACTGGCGCACAAGCCACCCGCAGCGCTGACTGAGGCGGTGTGCCGGGCTGGGGGGCAAGACTGTGTGCCGTGGCCTGCGCGGGCACATCGGGGGCAGGCTCGTCGGCTGGCAAGCCATGGGCCAAGGCTTGCTTGCGTTTGGACCAACGGCTCAAAAACGGCTCGCTCATGGACCCTCTCCCTTTTGGACACCCACATGCCCGACTCCCCTTGGGCCCTGTTGTCCAGCCGTGCCAGCGCCTTTGCGTTTTTCCTCGGTGCTGACCGAGGCGGGTTGGCCAAAACGGTCGGTCAGGCCCTGGAAACTTTGCGGACGTTGGCGTTTTTTTTCTTCTGGTACATAAAAGGCCTCGGTAAAGGAGCGCAACAAGGCGAGCAGCTCTGGGGGCGCAGGCACGTTTTCTACCGTCTCTTGGGCATCCAGCCAACGCCCGGCATCGTGGTAACTCAAGCTCATGGCCTGCGGCACAGCGCGGGGCATGGGGTCGGGCGAGGCCTCTTCTTGCATGCGCCACATCACAAAAATACAAGGTGTGGGCGAGCTCAGGTTGAGCCAATAGCCCTCGGCATCGTCGGTGAACAACTCCAGACGCCAACCGGGATAAAGCCACAAGGCCTCATCGTCGGTTTGGCGCAGGCAACGCGCTTGATCGCCAAAACCGGGCTCTTGCGGCACCACCTCGGCCAGCACCCAGCGGTGCGATTGCCAACGGGCCATGGGCCCTTGCACGGCCTCGCGGCGCATGAGCACCGCCATTTCTGACAAAACATGTGCAGACATTCAAGGGCTTTCGGTCGGTCGTTGAATTGGTGAAATGCGAACGATACGCCACATCCAGCCCAAGGGTTATTCAGTGCCAAGCCCAATGCCCATATGAAGTCGGCTCTGGGGCCGCATTCAGCTTGGCAATTCGGGCTCAGCCTGTCAGGGCTCAGCGGGCCCAGCTCAGTGCAAGTGGCACGTTGTCGAGTGCAGGTGCAGGTGCCGGTCACGGTGCCGGCACCATCCCCAGGCCAAGCCTTCGGGTGCGGACACTGTGGATGGCAGCTGCCGAGCACCCAAAAATCCCCCACGCCAGGCTGGGCAGCGCCACTTTAAAAAAGCACCAGTCACACACCCCGGGGGTCTGCTGGCTCAATGCGCACCGCGCAAAACTTGAACTCGGGAATTTTGCCAAAGGGGTCCAGCGCCGCATTGGTCAAGGCGTTGGCCGCCGCTTCCACATAAGCAAACGGGATGAACACCGCCCCAGGCGGCGTGCCGTCGTCTTGGCGCAGCGTCAATTCGACCTGCCCACGGCGCGAAGCCACGCGGATGCGCTGACCCGGCAGCCAACCCATGCGGGCCATCTCGCTGCCACACAGCGAGGCGGTGGCCGCAGGCTCCAGCGCGTCCAGCACCGTGGCGCGGCGCGTCATGCTGCCGGTGTGCCAATGCTCCAACTGCCGCCCGGTGATCAGCACCCAAGGGTAATCGGCATCGGGCTGCTCGTTGGCCGGGATCAGGCTGGCGGGCACCAGTTTCACGCGCCCATCGGGGGTGGGAAATTGGTCGTGAAAAACAATCGGCTGGCCCGGGTCTTCGGCGCTGACACAGGGGTAGGTGACCGAGCCGGCATTCAAGCGCGCCCAGTCGATGCCCCCCATGGTCGGGGCCATGGCCTGGCGCATTTCTTCGTACACCTGGGCCACGCCCTCGTGTTCGCCTGCGTAATGCCAGTTCAAGCCCATGCGAGCTGCGAGCTGCTGGATGATCCACAAATCAGGCTTGGCCTCGCCCGGTGGCAGCACGGCCTGGCGGCCCATCTGCACCGTGCGGTCGGTGTTGCTCACCGTGCCGGTTTTCTCGGGCCAAGCGCTGGCGGGCAGCACCACATCGGCCAGCCAAGCGGTTTCGGTCAAGAAAATGTCTTGCACCACCAAATGCTGCAAGCTGGCCAGCGCATGGCGCGCATGGTTCAAGTCCGGGTCGCTCATGGCCGGGTTCTCGCCCATGATGACCATGCCGCGCACCTTGTGCGGGTCGCTGTCGGGGGCCAAGGCCTTGTGCATGATTTCGACCACGGTGTAGCCGGGCAAATCGTCCAACTTCGTGTCCCAGAACTTTTCAAACCAAGCGTGCGCCGATTTGTCGCTCACCCGCTGGTAGTTGGGGTACATCATCGGGATCAGCCCTGCGTCACTCGCACCCTGCACGTTGTTCTGACCACGCAGCGGGTGCAGACCGGTGCCCGGACGGCCAATCTGCCCGGTGATGCTGGCCAGCGCGATCAGGCAGCGTGCGTTGTCGGTGCCGTGCACATGCTGGCTCACGCCCATGCCCCACAAAATCATGGCGGCTTTGGCGCTGGCGTAGGCCCGCGCCACTTCGCGGATGGTGTCGGCCGGGATGCCGCAGACCGCGCTCATGGCCTCGGGTGTGAAGGCCTGCACATGGGCCTTGAGCGCAGCCACATTGTCGGCACGCTCGCGCAAAAAGCGCTCGTCGCACAGGTTCTCGGTGACGATGACGTGCAGCATGGCATTGAGCAGCGCCACATCGGTGTCGGCTTTGAACTGCAGCTTGCGCCAGGCGTGACGCCCGATGTCGGTGATGCGCGGGTCGGCCAGCACGATGCGGGTGCCGCTTTTGGCGGCGTTCTTCATCCAGGTCGCCGCCACGGGGTGGTTGGCTGTGGGGTTGGCACCAATCACCAGGATGAGGTCTGAGTGCGCGACATCGCGCACCGGATTGCTGACCGCGCCCGAGCCCACGCCTTCGAGCAAGGCCGCCACGCTGGAGGCGTGGCACAGGCGGGTGCAGTGGTCCACGTTGTTGCTGCCAAAGCCGGTGCGCACCAGCTTTTGGAAAAGGTAGGCCTCTTCGTTGCTGCCTTTGGCCGAGCCAAAACCGGCCAGCGATTTGGGGCCGTGTTGTTGACGCAAGGCGTTGAGGGGCTGGGTAGCCAAATGCAGTGCTTCGTCCCAGGTCGCTTCGCGGAACACTTCGCGCCAGTCGGTGTGGCCGTCGATCAAGCCCAGGTCTTTGGCCACGCCCGCTTTGCGGATCAGCGGCTGGGTGATGCGGTCCGGGCTGTGGATGTAGTCCATGCCAAAACGGCCCTTGACGCACAAACGGCCTTCGTTGGCCGGGCCTGCGCGGCCTTTGACGCTGACGATTCGGGCTGGAACGGCCCCTGTCGGGTCCGGGTCTCTGACCTGAAATGTCACCAGACAGCCCACACCACAAAACGGGCACACAGAGTCCACTTCGCGGTCGACGGTTTGCGGTCCCATGTGGCTCTTGGGCATGAGCGCCCCCGTGGGGCAGGCCTGCACACATTCACCGCAGCCCACACACGAGCTGCCGCCCATCGGGTCGGCCAGGTCAAACACCACCTGCGTGTGTGCCCCCCTGAAAGCCAGCCCGATCACATCGTTGACCTGCAAGTCGCGGCAAGCGCGTTGACAACGGTTGCACTGGATACAAGCATCCAGGTTCACGGCCATGGCAGGGTGCGACAAATCGGCGGGCACAGACTCTCGCCTGAGCGCGGCCAATGCAGGCCGAACTTGCACGCCGCAGTGCTCAGCCCATTGACTCAGTTCGCCGTGTGGCGCCTCGGCGCGGTCGTCCAGCCATTTGTGGCCCTGCTCGGGCAGGTCGGCCAGCAGCATCTCCAGCACCATCTGCTGGCTTTTGACGGCGCGTTCGCTGTGGGTGCGCACCTGCATGCCGGGCGTGGCGCTGCGGCAGCAGCTGGGGGCCAGGGTCCGTTCACCGTCAATTTCGACCACGCAAGCGCGGCAATTGCCATCAGGCGTCAAGCCTTCTTGGTGGCACAGGTGAGGAATCTGGATGCCCAGCTCTTTGGCGATGTTGAAAATGCTTTTGCCAGCGGGCGCTTGCACGCTTTGGCCATTGAGGGTGAATTGAACCGTGCTCATGGCTTCGCTTCCTGATTGGCGTCGTTGCGCAACGCCCCTTCTTCGGGCCTCACTGAACCATCACGCTCCGCCTCGTCATTCCGCCCGAACACCTCATTCCGCCCCAACACCTCATCACGCCCCTCTTCGTCATCGCGAGCGAAGCGTGGCGATCCACCTGCAACCTCTGACCACTCCACCATAGATTGCCGCGCTTCGCTCGCAATGACAGGTTGCTGATGGCCATCTCCCACTGGCTCGTTCGCAATCGCAGATTGCCGCGCTTCGCTCGCAATGACAGGTTGTTCATGGCCATCTTCCACTGGCTCGTTCGCAATCGCAGATTGCCGCGCTTCGCTCGCAATGACTGGTTGCCGCGCTTCGCTCGCAATGACGGTTTTTTTGGGGGTGCCGCCCCCATCAGCGTCATCACGAGCCTTGCCGCCATCAACACCCTCCCCGTCATCGCGAGCGGAGCGTGGCGATCCATCTTTCACTTCGTGGGCAAAGTAAGCCAGCACACACCGGATCGGATTCGGCGCGGCCTGGCCCAGGCCGCAAATTGAGGCATCGCCCATGACTTGTGCGAGGTCTTGCAAAGTGTCGGCGTCCCACAGCGGCTTGGCCATCAGCTGCGCCGCCTTGTCGGTGCCCACCCGGCAAGGCGTGCACTGGCCGCAGCTTTCGTGTGCAAAAAAGCGCATCACATTGAGTGCCGCTTCGCGGGCGCTGTCGTGCTGGCCCAGCACCACCACGGCGGCCGAGCCGATGAAGCAGCCATAGGGCTGCAGCGTGTCAAAGTCCAGCGGCACGTCGGCCAAGCGCTCGGGCAAGATGCCGCCACTGGCACCGCCTGGCAAATAGGCGTACAGCGTGTGCCCCTCGGCCATGCCGCCGCAATACTCGTCCACCAGTTCACGCAGGGTGATGCCTGCAGGCGCGAGCTTGACACCCGGTTGTTTGACGCGACCGCTCACGCTGAAGCGTCGCAAGCCTTTTCGGTCATGGCGGCCTTGCGATGCAAAACTGTCAGCGCCCTGCTCCAGCAGTTGGCGAATCCAATACAGCGTCTCAAAATTGTGCGCCAGCGTGGGGCGGCCAAACAGGCCCACCTCGGCGATGTAGGGCGGGCGCATGCGCGGCTCGCCGCGTTTGCCCTCGATGCTCTCGATCATGGCCGACTCTTCGCCGCAGATGTAAGCGCCCGCGCCTCGGCGCAACTCGATGTGCGGCAAAGCGCAAGGCGGGTGGGCCTGCAAGGCCGCCAGTTCTTCGGTCAGCAACACACGCGCTTCGTGGTACTCGTCGCGCAAATAAATGTAGACCGCCTCGCAAGCCACCACGCTGGCGGCGATCAGCACGCCTTCCAAAAAGCGGTGCGGGTCGACCTCCAGGCAGGTGCGGTCCTTGAAGGTGCCGGGCTCGCCCTCGTCGATGTTCACCGCCATCAGGCGCGGCCCGGGCTGGCTGCGCACGATGCGCCATTTGCGCCCGGCCGGAAAACCCGCGCCGCCCAGGCCGCGCAGGCCCGAAGACTCCAGACACTGGAGCACAGATTCATGGTCTTTTTCACCGGCTGCGATCTGCTGCGCCAACTGGTAGCCGCCCGCTTGCCGGTAAGCCGCCAGCCGAATCGCGTCGGGCAAGGCATTGGGCGTGGTCTGGTTTTGCGCCACAGCTTGTGCCACGCGCTCGGCTGTCGCAAAGGCCACGGCCTGCTGCCCCACCTGCGCTGCGGGTGCTTGCTCGCAGCGCCCCAAGCAAGGCACGGGCACCACTTTCATGTTCAGCAATTCGGTCTGCAATTGACGCAACAGTGTGTCGCTGCCGCCCAAGCTGCAACTCAGGCTGTCACACACCCGCACGGTGATGGGTGGAGCGGTTTCCTCGTCTTTCAGGATCTCGAAGTGGTGGTAGAACGAAGCCACCTCGAACACCTCGACCACGGGCAATCGCATCTCGGCGGCCAAGGCCACGAGGTGGCGCTCAAACAGGCCGTGGAAGTGGTCATTCAGCACATGCAGGTGCTCGATCAGCAGGTCACGGCGATGGCCTTCGGCGGCTGGCAGGCCGATCAATGCCTGCACTTGGGCGCGGGCCTCTGGCGAGGCCTGACGGCCTTTGAGTTGGGTGCGGGGCTGGCGCAGTTGCTGGCGAACTTGGTCCAGGCCAATGTGGGTGCTGTTGGCCATGCGTGCTCAGTAGGTTTCGAGGTGCAAACGGCCTTCTTTTTTGAGCGCCGCGCCGATGCTGTCCCAATCGAGCCCGTCGCTTTGCGCGATGTCGCGCAAGGCCATGACCACGCCCTCTTCCATGGCCTTCAAGCCACAGACATAAAAACAGGTGTTCGGGTCTTTCAGGTGCAGCGCGATGTCGGCCGCGCGCTCGCGCATGACGTCTTGCACATAGCGCTTGGGTTTGCCCACTTCACGCGAGAAAGCAAATTCGGTGTCAATGAAGTCCTTGGGCAAGTTGTTCAGCGGCCCGAAGTATGGCAACTCGGCTGGTGTGCGGGCGCCAAAGAACAGCATGAGTTTACCCCCCTCGAACTTGCCGCTGGCGCGCAGGCGCCTGCGCCATTCGGTCATGGCCCGCATGGGTGCAGAGCCGGTGCCGGTGCAGATCATGACGATGTGGCTTTTGGGGTGGTTGGGCATCAGGAAACTCGCACCAAACGGGCCGATCACCTGCACCTTGTCGCCGACATTCAAATCGCACATGAAGTTGGAGGCCACGCCGCGCACCGCTTGGCCGTCGTGGTCTTCCAGCACGCGCTTGATGGTCAGCGACAGGTTGTTGTGGCCAGGGCGCTCACCGTTGCGCGGGCTGGCCACCGAGTATTGGCGGGCGTGGTGCGGCTTGCCTTTGGCATCCACACCGGGCGGGAGGATGCCAATCGACTGGCCTTCGAGCACCGGAAAGGGCAGGTTGCCAAAGTCGAGCACGATGTGGTGGGTGTCGTAGTCTTGCTGGCCCTCTTGTTGGCCGACTTCGGTCACACGCAGGTTGCCGGTGACGGTGGCGGTGATGGATTTATCAAAGGCTTTGGGGCCATACAGGTTGGTGTAGGCGTGGGCAGCCGACCAAGGCGGAAGGGTCGCACCGAACTGGGCCGAGTTGAAGCCTGAAGCCGCTGCGGTGCTGACAGCCGATGATGACGAGGCTGCGGCTTGCACAGCGGCTTGCGCTTCTTGTTCTGCGACAGCGGCATCACCTCCGCCCGTGTCACCTGTTGCTTCGGCCAGTTCTTCAGCACTGAGATCAGCGGGCAGTTCGTCCCACTGGAGTTGTTCTTCGATGCTGTAGGCCTTGGCCTTGGGCACCATGCGCCAATTGTCGATGGAGCCTGTGGGGCATGGCGAGATGCAGTCCATGCAGTTGTTGCAGACATCGGCCTTGACCACGTAGTTGAGCGAGTCGTGGGTGATCGCACCCACGGGGCAGATCGCTTCGCAGGTGTAGCAGCGGATGCAGATTTCCGGGTCAATCAGGTGTTGTTTGATCAGCGTGGCTTCGGTGCTCATGTCTTGGATCTCTTGTGTTTTTACGTTTTTTTCTGGTGTGCGTGGTCCGCAACGGTATGGCTGTGGGCCGGGCGCCTCATGCTGGGGTACCAGAAATCGGCGCCCGGCCCACAGCCATACCGTTGCTCAGTGCCCGTCTGAACCGTGGCAGTCTACCGGTGTTCAATGCGGTTCGCTCGTCTCATATCATTGAAAGGACAAGGGGCGGGTGACGATTTTCGGTACCCCGGTATGAGGAACCCGCCCCT